>NZ_JXUP01000010.1 GCF_001891085.1 Campylobacter concisus | reverse complement strand
TAAATGGCAAAGAAATTTCACGTGCCGTTGGCAGCTCTAAAAAGCAAGCCCAACAGCTTGCAGCAAAAATCGCACTAGAAAAAATCAAAAAATAGGAAAAATTTTGAATACATTTGGTAAAAAACTAACCTTAACAACCTTTGGCGAGAGCCACGGGGTGGCGATCGGTGGCGTGATAGACGGACTTCCAGCTGGGCTAAAGATCGATACAGATTTCATCCAAAGTGAGCTAGATAGACGCCGTCCTGGACAAAGCAACTTTACAACCGCAAGAGATGAAGCCGATAAGATAGAAATTTTTAGCGGCATCTTTGATGGCATGAGTACTGGAGCACCGATAGGGTTTGCCATTTTTAACAACAACCAAAAGTCAAACGACTATGAAAATTTACGTGAAATTTTCCGTCCAGGCCATGCGGATTTTACATATTTCAAAAAATATGGTTTTAGAGACCACAGAGGCGGCGGACGCTCAAGTGCAAGAGAAACGGCTGTTAGAGTAGCTGGTGGGGCTTTTGCGCAGCTGCTTTTAAATGAGTTTAATATAGAAATTTTAAGTGGAGTGCTTGGCATAGGCAAAGTTTTTAGCGACAAAATAGACTTTAACTTTGCTAAAAATTCGCAAATTTATGCTCTTGGCAACGAGGAAGCGATGAAAGAAGTGGTAAATAAAGCTAGAAGCGAGCACGATAGCGTAGGAGCTGTGGTTTTAAGCGTGGCTAGAGGAGTGCCAGCTGGTCTTGGTGAGCCGCTTTATGATAAGCTAGATAGCGCGTTAGCGGCAGCTTTGATGGGTATAAATGGAGTAAAGGCCGTTGAGATAGGTGCTGGCGTGAATGTAAGCTCTATGCTTGGCTCAGCAAACAACGATGAGATGGACGAGCTTGGATTTTTAAGCAACAATGCAGGAGGTATACTTGGTGGCATAAGTAGCGGCGAAGATATAGTGCTAAAGAGCCATTTTAAGCCTACGCCTTCGATATTTAAAGAGCAAAAGACACTAAATTTAGCTGGCGAGGCGGTGGATTTTGAGCTAAGGGGTAGGCATGATCCTTGTATAGGCATACGAGGAAGCGTCGTTGCAACCGCGATGATAAGGCTAGTTATCGCCGATATGTTGCTACTAAATGCTAGTACAAAGCTTGAAAATTTAAAGAAAATTTACGGATAAATCTATAAAAATGAGTAAAATTTAGTGGTCAAAAAAGCCACTAAATTTTACAATCTATAAGCAAACTGAAGTTTTGCGCTGCTTTGATCTTTTTTGCCAAAAGATTGTGCTATGCCAAAAATTTATGAGTGTTGCATTAGTTGGCGTATATCTTAGACCGACCTCAACCTCTGAACTTGTACCTTTTTGAGTTAGGCTGATCTCCTCGTCTTCTTGGATCACCACTATTTTTGACTTGGTGTTAAATTTATACTCAGCGCTAATTTTTTCATAAGGATTAAATTTGCCAGCATCATAGGCTATTTTTGAGTAAATTTTAGCTCTACTTGATGTAATGCTGCTAAATTTTAATGTGCTTTGTCCGATATCTGCCTCATCGCTACCGACATAAGAGAGTGCGTAGTTTAGCCCGCTATCAAATTTTATCTTTTTGCCGATGCCAAAGCTAGCATTGTAGTATGGCATCGAGATTTTATAATCCACATCTTTCGCATCAATCTTCTTAGTCTGGCTCCTACCAGCTTTTGCCATGAGATCGATATAAAAATCACGCGGCAAATTTAGTCTTGAAAAAATACCAAGTCCATAATTTCTAACTCTACCATCTATTTTGGCATCTTCATCGCTGTTATCAAATGTTGGCATAGCAAAAGCCCCAAGCATAGACTCGCCATTTTTATTTTTACTTTGATAGAATTTACATCACCTCTATCTGTTAAACCACCATAAACACCTGATTGTCCGCTTTTTTCAATAGTAGAGCCAATTATATTAACTTCGTTGTGCGTTGCATTTGCTCTGGCTCCACTAGTAAAATTTATCCATTTTACTTATTTTGTTTCTAAAAAATTTTATTAGAAATTTTAGCCTTAAGATCAATCTTTCAAAAACGAACTTTTACTAATTTTCATCTATAATCACGCCATGAAAAACGAAGCACAAAAATTTTATGCCGTCATTGATCTAAAGTCATTTTACGCCTCAGTTGAGTGTGTGGAGCGAGGGATTGATCCGTTTAAAGCCGATCTAGTCGTGGCTGACGATAGCCGTGGCAACGGAAGTGTTTGCCTAGCCGTTAGTCCAGCCCTTAGAGCTAAAGGTGTGAAAAATAGATGCAGGCTTTTTGAAATACCAAAGGCTATAAAATTTATCATTGCACCACCTAGAATGCAGTTTTACATCGACTATGCGGCTAAAATTTATGAGATATACCTAAAGTATGTCTCAAAAGATGATATCTATGTCTATTCTATCGATGAGGCCTTTATCGATCTTACTTCTTATGTTAAATTTTATAATACCGATGCAAAATCCATAGCCAAAAAGATAATGGATGAAATTTTAAAAACTACTGGTGTGACGGCCACCTGTGGCATGGGTACAAATTTATACCTCGCAAAAATCGCCCTTGATATCCTAGCTAAGCACAGTGATGATGGGATTGCATTTTTAGACGAGCAGCTTTATAAAGAACGTCTTTGGACGCATCAACCGCTAGATGACTTTTGGCGTATCGGTAAGCAAACTAGGCTAAAGCTGGAAAAACATGGAATTTTTTGTATGAAAGATATAGCAAATGCTCCGCGAAGCTTGCTTGAGAAATTTTTTGGAGTTGATGCATATATAACGATAGATCACGCAAATGGCATAGAGTCAACGACAATAGCTGACATAAAAGCATATAAACCAAGCACAAAATCCTACTTTAGCTCTGAAATTTTACCAAGAGACTATGAGCGTTGTGAGGCGGTAGTCGTACTAAAAGAGATGGCTGATAGGCTAGCGCTTAGGATGATAAACAAAGAAGTAATGGCAAGTGGAATAACGATAAATATAAAATTTGCCGACAAACTCGAGCCACTACAACGTGCAAGCGTTCGGTTTAAGACACCAACAAATGTCTCAAGTGTGCTGATGAGTTCAGCCGAAGAGTTGCTCTTAAATAAGATAAAAAATGTTGGGCTCATTAGGCAAATTAGCATTAGTGCAAATGACGTAGTAAAAGAGAGCCTAGCTCACTCTAGTCTTTTTGAGGATGATACTAAAGAAAAGGCAGTTTTAAAATCCCTAAATCTCATAAAAGAAAAATTTGGTAAAAACTCGGTTTTAAGAGCGATCGATCTACTACCAGAAGCCACTGGGCAAGACCGAAATAAAAAGATCGGAGGGCACAAAAGTGGCGAGTAAAGATAGAGCAAAAATTTTTAGCTCGTTTAATCCTCTCTCAACCTTAGAGCGAGCCTTGCGACAAAAAGAGCGAGAGAAATGCGAAAAACTTGAACTTGATGAGAGCAAGGTTGATGAAATTTTAAAAAAGATAAGCGAGCTAAGGCCGGCTGATGAAGTATATGTGAGCTATCATGACGGCTACACCTATACAAGTGCTAGTGGACTAATATCTGACGTAAATTTCAAAAATAAAACTCTTATGGTTGTAAAAACTAAGATCAAATTTGAAGATATAAATGACCTAAAAATAATTTAGCCCCCAAGCGAGGGCTAAATTTATATAAATTCTACAAAGATTGTAAAATTTTTGGTTTAGAAAAGGCAGTTATTGGTTTGATCTCGCCTTTATATTTTTCAAGATCCGCTAGTATCGTATGTCCGCAGTTGCTTTGAGCGATACTAGATGTGCCTTTGTCGCGTGTTAGGACATTGATGCAACCGTGCTTACAAAGGCTTCTTTCGCCAGGCACTTCAGGATCGTACCATGCACCTTCGCAAATAGCGATAACACGCTCTGGGATGATGTCAGTGACAAGCGCTCCTACTAAAATTTCACCTCTATCGTTAAAGACTCTCACTACATCACCAGTTGTGATGCCTTTTTTCTTAGCGTCGTTTGTGTTTATAAGCATTGGCTCTCTTGCGCTCACTTCAGCGTAGTTTCTGATTATTGAGTTATTTAGCTGAGAGTGGAGGCGATATCTTGAGTGCGGGGTTGTGATGCTAAATGGATATTTCTTAGCTTTTTCACTACCAAGCCACTCAAACGGCTCGATCCAAGCAAAGTGTGGAGCAAAGTCTTTGTATCCAAATTTAGCAATAGTTGGAGAGTAGATCTCTATCTTACCTGATGGCGTGCCAAGGCGATTTTTGTGTGGATTTTCTCTAAATGCACTAAGTCTTGTGTAGTATTTTGTCTCTTCATTGTCTTTGTCAAATTTTACATAGCCCTCTTTCCAAAACTCATCAAAGCTTGGCATTTTAAGATCTAGCGCCTTAGCTTGTTCCACTGCATCTGCGTAAAACTCTTTTGCCCAGCCAAGCTCATCTTTACCCTCTGTAAAGACCTCTTCTCTACCCCAGCGTTTGCAAATTTGTGAGCATATCCAGTAGTCGCTTCTGCTTTCTCCCATTGGCTCAACTACTGGTTTGTATGCCACGATGTATTCGCTTGATGGGACACTTTGGTTGATGTCATTTCTCTCGACTTCAAGTGCCACTGGTAAGACGATGTCGCTTAGTTTAGCTGTGCTTGTCCAGTATGGCTCAGCTGTGATAACAGTATCAAATTTACGCCATGCTTTTACGGCGTTATTTACGTCTTGATGCCTTGTAAACATCGAACCAGAGGCCATATAAGCTACTCTCATATGTGGAAGTTTGATCTTAGAGCCATCATAATCTATCTCTTTGCCAGGATTTTGCAAAGCTTCGATTGATCTTGAAGATGGGATGGTTACGTTTTTAAATTTCTTCCACGGAGCACCATCTACGTTTTCATATTTCTCGCTTATCCTAGTACTGATACCTTTTAGAGCAGGTGCTATCTTATCAGTGCTGCCGTTTCCGTAGTAGAGGTTAAACTCAAATCCAAGACCCTCTTTACCGATGTGGCCAAGCATCGCACTAAGTGTTACGATACCCCAAAAGCCCATCTCGCCGTGATCTTGTCTTTGAAGAGATCTGCCAGCGATGATAGTGCTTGGCTCTTTTGCAAGCGCTGTTGCAAATTTAGCTATATCTTCAGCTTTTACACCACAAATTTTACTAGCCCAGTTTACGTCTTTTACCACTTTGTCGGTGGTGCCAAGCAAATAATCTTTAAATTTATTAAAACCAACTGTGTATTTTTTGATAAATTCCTCGTCATAGAGTTTATTTTCATAGAGATAGTGGCACATGCCAAGCATCATTGCTACGTCAGTGTTTGGACGAACGATGATAGCTTCAGAGCCAAGGTATCTTGTGGTGTCGTTTTTAAAGACGCAAACACTATAAGTTTTAATGCCAGCATCTTTTATCTTTTTAATACCAAGATAACCATCATGTGTTGGTGGCTGCCATGAAATTTGACCAGTTACAAGCGGGTCAGTACCCCAAAATACGATGTTCTTAGCATTTTTAACCATAGCTTCCCATTTTGTAGGAGCGTCATAAACCGCACTATTTCCAAGGACATGAGGCATGATGACAAGGCCAGCGCCTGTTGAGTAGTCACCGCTTTCCTCGACGTATCCGCCAAGCACTTTTAGCATCCTGTGACCAACAGTCCTACCCCAGCTGATCTTACCGCTGCCGCCCCACCAGTAGCATTCGCCGTAGATGCTTTCAGGGCCATATTTGTCAAAATTTTCTTTTAAGGCTTTTGCAGCTAAATCAAGTGCTGTATCCCAGCTAACACGCACAAATTTTTCCTTGCCACGAAGCTCACTTTTTGCTGCGCCTTTTGCCTTTAGGTAGCTCTTTCTTACGTATGGATAGAGCACACGGCTTTCGTTTTGGATGAGGTCTGGCAAGCTATTATTCATTGTATTTGGGAATTTATCGCCCTCAAATGGATCAATGGAGACGATTTGATTTGAGTTGGTATTTGCCCAAAATAGACCAAATCTATTTGCTCCAAAGGTTTTGTTTTGGTCAAAAATGGTCTTAGTCACGCCCTCTATCTTGTTTGCCTGCGCTGCTGTGGCAGCAAGTGCAGAAAATTTTATAAAATCTCGTCTTTTCATATTTTCTCCCTTATGAAAATTTATTTTACTTTTTTGGCATTGTGTTGTAGGTATTTAAGCACTAAATTTAGGTCAGTTTCATCAAGTGCGACAAATTTCGCATCGACCATACCAGATAAATTTGCTGGCCACTGAGCAGCTGTGAAGCTGTTTGGTTCATGCAGCCTGTGACATGCTGAGCAGGTCTCTTCGTAAATTTTCTTTGCCTTTGCGTAAAGCTCTTTTTGGTTGCCACCAAGCGCGTCATTTGGCACTTCATAAAGCCCATCAACTTGGTACCAAACCTCGCCGTAGTCATCTTCAAGATCTTTTACTTTTTTGAAATTTGTCTCGCTCTCGTTATCAAAAGCTACAAAAACTTCAGGATCTTCTATACTTCTTTGAAGTTGGGCTAAGTAGTTTGCCGACACGACACCACTAACCTTGATCTTACTCGTTTTATCGCCTTTTTCGACGACTTCAACTGGTGTTAAAACCTCGATCTTTCCGATCATCTTGCCATCTAGCGTTATATTGGCATCTTTTGCGATGACATCTGCACTAAAAGCAAGACTACATGCTAAGACAGGGGCTAAAAATAGCATTTTCATGTTGCAATCCTTAAAAATAAAATTTAAAAAATTTTTATAACCTAATGACTTAAAATTACATTGTTATATTTAGCTTTATTTAAAAAAGTTAATATTCATTTTTATTAAAAATAAGATTTAGAAGAAAATTTATCAATGAGTTTTATTGATTGTCTTAATGATTAAAAGTATAAGCAAACACAAGCTCTTTAAAAATTTTACTTTTAAGTCTAGTGAAGTAAAAATTTAACTTTACTTCACTAGCTACTATAAAAAGTATGATAGAGCTTTTATAAACTTAAAAATATAAATTAGTAAATTTTTTGCAGAATTCAAAAATATGCTAAAAGTTACTACTCCACATTGCTAGCTATGTTAAGACTTTCTAGAGTTTTATCGTTTTAAAATTTTTGTCAAAACGCCTTACTGTCAATCTAGCAGCTTTGCTTATCGCCTAGCTCGCACGCCTTTTTTCGCATTTGCTTTGCCTTTTTTGCGTCTTTTTTTACTTGCTCGTATCTGTTTTCGTTGAAATTTCCCTCATACAGCCACGCCGCTCGCGCGCAACCGTCTGCGTAGCCTAGCTTACACGAGCGCTCGTAATACTCCATCATCTCGCCTATATCGCCTCCCGTTCGCTCTATCATCCAGCCCACGTTGTAGCATCCGGGAGCGTATTTTTTGTTACATAGAGTATTGTTTATCGCAAACGACTGCACCTCGTCGCCTAGCTCTTCTTGCATGAAATTAGCTAACGCCAAGCAACCGGGCAAATACTCATAAAGGACGCAACTAGCCTTGTAATACGCGCTAATCTTGGTCTCGCGCTCGCTCTTATCCGCAGCTTTTACTAGATTATTTTTATAAAGTTCGCCCAGATAAAAGCAGCCCTCGCCGTCTCCTTTGGCGCAGGCTAGGCTAAACAGTCCCTCCGCCGCGCCGTAGTCTTGCTTTAAGTTAGCCGCTACCATGCCCGCTTGCACGCACTCTTTGGTGGCATTTAGGTCGGGATTTTTGCATTTTTTGAGCTTTTCTAGCGTATCTGCGGCCAGCAATGGCGAAAGGACAGACTCGCTAGCGAATAAATTTATCGCCGCAAGTAGCGCAAATAATAAGATTTTCATTTTTATCCTTTAAATTTACCTAACCCCTCGCTTTGGCGATGCAAGCGGCGACGGCCTGCATCAAGGCGCCGCCCATATTTCCGCCGCCGATGAAGCCGATTTTTACGTTTTTCATTTAGCCGTCTTTTTTAAAACTCCGATTTTGACCGCCTTGCCCGCGATCGCCGTATTTACCGCCGCACTATCCGCCCAGATCGCCCCCGTAACCTGCCCCGGCGCCAAGGTATAAACGCCGCCCGTCTGCGCCTCGTCGCTCGCCTTAAACTCGTTGCCCACGACCAGCTCATAGACATCCTTTCGTGTCGTTTTCAAATTTGATCGCCGCTTTTAGCGTCGGCTCCATTTTCTGCTTCGCCGCGCCCGCGTACTGCTCGAGCATGTTTTTACTAAGCTTGCCGTAGACGTCGCCGTCTGAGCCTAGATATATCCGCACGGCGCGCTTATCCGAGTTTTTGCCGCCCTTTTCGCCCTTGCCTACGCTAACGCTCATCTCATAGGCAGTTTCTCCCGTCGGGAAGTCCTTAAATTTAGCGTCCGGGACGAAAACCCGCACGTTGTCCGTTACCGTTTTCGTAACGTACGTCTGCGGCGTTATATCCGTTAGCACGATCGTGGATTTCACTTCCGAGCTTTTATCCGAAATAAGCGTGGAGATCGGTACGCGCGTAAGTAGCGTCGTCTCGTAGCAGCCGCTAAAAATAAACGCCGCGGCGAGAGCAAAGATAAATTTTAGTTTTTTTTCATCGGTTTCCTTTAAATTTTCGCCGATTTTAGCATAAACTAGGCATTTTCATATTGATTACATTAAAAGTAAAAATAGAAAAGTAAGTATGGTATTTTAAAGTATAAATGGTTTTAAGATTGATAAATTTTAAATGAGAGAATGGCTCTATTTCGTCTTGAACAAAGCCAACTTAAATAAATAATGCAAAAAAGTATGAGAAATTTATATAAATTTTTTGCTGTTTTTAGGGTTTAATTATTAGCCCCTTTACAAAGGGGCTAAAATGATAAAATTTGATTAAAGTTTCGCTTTTCTTTTGCGCTCTGTTGGGTCTAAATAGCGCTTGCGAACGCGAATATTTATAGGCGTAACCTCGACTAGCTCGTCATCTTCTATCCACTCTAGCGCGCGCTCAAGGCTTAGCTTTCTAGGTGGCACAAGCTTGATCGCATCGTCGCTACCGCTTGCACGCACGTTTGTTAGGTTTTTACCCTTGATAGGATTTACGTCAAGGTCGTTTGGACGGCTATGCTCGCCAATGATCATACCCACATAGACTTTTGCTTGCGGATCAAGGAAAAGCACGCCACGATCTTGTAAGTTAAATAGCGAATAAGCAAGCGTTACGCCGTTTTCCATAGAAACTAGCGCGCCGTTTGTTCTGTGCTCGACGGTGCCGCTTAGTGGTCTAAACTCCAAAAAGCTGTGGTTCATAACGCCCTCGCCTTTTGTATCAGTCAAAAACTGGCTTCTAAAGCCAATAAGTCCGCGCGCTGGGATCTCAAACTCGATCCTTGTTTGACCGTCGCCTGTTGGGTTCATAGAGACCATTTCGGCCTTTCTTTTGCCTAGTTTTTCTATGACTGTGCCTGTCGTATCATCAGGTGCGTCGATAACCAAAAGCTCATATGGCTCGCATTTTACGCCGTTTATCTCTTTTACTATAACCTCGGGTCTACCAAGTAAAAACTCATAGCCCTCGCGGCGCATATTTTCAGCCAAAATAGTAATCTGAAGCTCACCACGGCCACTTACTTTAAATTTGCCCTCACCGATATTTTCGTATTTCATGGCAATATTTGTCTTCATCTCGTTTGCAAGGCGCTCATCGATCTTATTTGATGTGACGTGTTTGCCCTCAGTACCTGCCAATGGGCCGTCATTTACAGAAAATACAACGCTAAGTGTTGGCTCTTCGATGTGAAGAGGATCTAGTGGATGAGGATTATTTGGATCAACGACGCTATCGCCAACGTCAAGCGCATCAAAACCAGCGATCGCTACGATGTCACCAGTGCCAGCCTCATTAATATCGGTTCTTTCAAGACCCATAAAGCCAATTAACTTTGAAATTCTACCAGTTGTCTTTGTGCCATCAGCCTTTGCAAGCATGACGTTTTGGTTTTTAGATATTTTGCCATTAAAAATTCTCGCGATACCGATCTTACCGACGTAGTTATCATAATCAAGAGTAAACACTTGAAGCTGAAGTGGGTTTTCATCACTACCGCTTGGAGCTGGTACGTGAGCTAGGATAGTCTCAAAAAGTGGCTGCATATCTTTGTTTTCATCACTTAGTTTTAGCTTTGCGTAGCCATTTTTAGCAGCGGCATAAACGACTGGAAATTCTAGCTGCTCGTCATTTGCATCAAGTGCGACAAAAAGATCAAAAATTTCATTTATAACGCGGTCTGGATCGCCTGCTGGCTTATCTATCTTATTTACAACAACGATTGGACGAAGCCCTAGTGAAAGTGCTTTTTTGACGACGAATTTAGTTTGTGGCATAACGCCTTCTTGCGCATCGACAAGTAGTAAAACGCCATCAACCATCTTAAGAACACGCTCTACCTCACCACCAAAGTCGGCGTGACCTGGGGTGTCAATGATGTTGATCTTTGTATCTTTGTAGCGAATAGCAGTATTTTTAGAAAGGATCGTGATGCCACGCTCTCTTTCTATGTCGTTGCTATCCATTACACGCTCGCCAAGGTTTTGATGCTCATTAAATGTTCCTGACTGTTTCAAAAGCTCATCAACCATTGTTGTTTTACCGTGGTCGACGTGTGCGATAACGGCTATATTTCGTATCTTTTCCAAATTTTTCTCCGTTTATTAGTTTGCTATTTTTCGTTTGTCAGTTTTAAAATAGGGGCAGATTATAGCCAAATTTTTATAAATTTTAAGCTGATATCAAGAAATTAATTTTTGGAATAGATTTTGCATGTTTGGCATTAAGTTTAAAAATTTGAAAGGTTTAAATGCAAGCTTATACAGCGAAAAATAACGTAGATTTGCTGGCTCCTGCTGGAGGTAAAAAGCCATCTGCTTCTAAAAAATCTCAAAACAACGGCGAGTTTTTGTCGATGGTTTTGGATGCGGCTGCGAGTAAGGCAAATAGCGGCCAAAAAATCACTGAAAAAGATGTCAAAGAGATAGTAAAAACGGTTACCACTCAAAAAGAGACACTGCAAAAAGCTCAAAGCGAAAGCGCGGCAAAAATTTCAGCCGCACTTGAAGAAAATTTGGATGAAAATACAAAAAATGAGCTTTATGAAAATGCAAATTTTATGCAGCTTTTACAAGTTTTAGAAATTCTAAATGGCAATGAAAAAGTAAGTAAATTTCCAAATTTCAGCGACAAAATAGCAAATTTCTTAAGTGTGCCTGAAAACGTCGAAGAGCTTAGCAATGTTAAAAGCGTTAGCGATCTTATCGACCTTGCTAAGAAATTTGATCTTGGCCTTGAAAATATAGAAATTTCAAACGAAGATGTGCCAAAACTAAATGAGATGTTTAAAAATTTGGGCAAGAAAGAATTTTTCACACCTATAAAAACTGAAGAGAAGCCTTTTTACCTAAAAGAGCTAAAAAACGAGGTCGAGCAAACCATCATCAAAAATGAACCAAAAGAGGTCGTAAAGCTTGATACTTTATTAAAAGAGGTAGTGGCAAATCCAACTAATGAAGTTAAAAATTTAGTAAAAGAAGAGCCTAAAAAGCTAGATAGTGAAGTAAAGCTTGATGATGAGATAGTGGATGTTGAGCCAGAGGAGCAGCCAAAAGAACCAAAAGTAAAGGTAAATTTACACGAGCAAAAGGCGCAAAAAGCCCCAACTTTAGAGTCGCTACTCTTTCCTGAAAGAGAACAACAAAAAAATGAGAATTTTGAGAGCAAAGAGACATTTAGTAGCGATAATAAATCGGAGCTAAATCAAATGGTAAAAGATATCGCAAACAGCGCTAAGCACCAGCTTCAGACAAAAGCCGAGATAAAAGAGACGCTTAGTAACTTCTCTTCTACATTAAAAGAGCAGGTGCAAAATTACAAAGCTCCGATCACTCGTTTTAACATAACGCTTAATCCTCTAAATTTAGGCGAGGTTGAGATCACGATGGTAAATCGAGGCAATAACTTACATGTAAATTTTAACTCAACCACGGCTACGATGAATCTCTTTTTGCAAAATCAAGCCGAGTTTAAAAATAGTCTTGTAAATATGGGATTTACCGAGCTTGAGATGAATTTCTCAGACCAAAACCAAAGACAAGAAAAAAGAGAACAAGCAAAGAACAAATATAGCTCAAATCAAAGCGACGAGAGCGAAAACGCTCAAGCGGAACAAAGCTTGCTTGAACTAGTAATACCAAGATATATTTAGGAGAGATTATGGCTTCAGTTTCAGATATAACTACACAAACAACACAGCAAAAAAATGCCGAGAAAAAGGCAAAAGCAAAGCAAGATGCGGCAGCTGGCACAGGAACTAACCCAAATGCACAGCTAGATAAAGATGCATTTATGAAGCTACTTTTAACAGAGCTTCAGTATCAAGACCCAACAAGTCCTATGGATACTGAAAAGATGCTTACGCAAACTAGCCAGCTAGCATCACTAGAGATGCAACAAAATACAAACTCAGCTATGAAAGAGCTTGTAAATCAGTTAAAATCAAATGCAAATGCCTACGCTATCTCAGCTCTTGGAAAAATGGTCTCAACTGGTTCAAACTCAGTTTTACTAACAGATGAGCAAAAAACTGTAAATTTTGCACTTTATTTTAAATCAGATCTTGCAAATGGTAAGCTTGAAATTAAAAATGCAAATGGAGAGGTCGTTCGTTCAATCGATATAAAAGATCTAAAATCAGGAGTTCACAGAATATCTTGGGATGGTAAAGATGATTCTGGAAAACAATTACCAAACGGAGCATATACAGTCTCTGTTAATTACACTGGAAAAGATGGTAATTCATACAAGACCCAAGTAGGTAGCTATCCGGTTGAAGCAGTAAAATTTGTAGACGGCAAAGCTATGATAAAAATCGCAGGCGAATATGTCCCAATGGATAAAATATCTGAATTTTACGAAGGATAAAAGCCATGATGAGAGGTTTTTACAACGGAATTAGTGGTATTAAAACACAAAGCTTTGGCATGGATGTTTGGGCAAATAATATCTCAAATATCAACAACGTAGGTTTTAAAGCTTCAATCCCTGAGTTTAAAAATTTAATCAATCAACATATGGCTTCCGCTGGAAGTGGTCCAACTAACAATCAAGTAGGTCTTGGAGCTACGAAACAAACGACAGCTTTAAAGATGACAAATGGTAGTTTTCAAAATACCGATAATAACTTCGACCTAGCCATAGGCGGTAAAGGCTTTTTTGGTGTCGTTGATAAAAATGGTAGAAACTACTACACAAGAACAGGTAGCTTCGATATAGATGGGGCTGGAAATTTAGTAGATAATAAAGGCAACTTGCTTCTTGGTACGTTAACAAGTTTTACTCCAGTCACTCCAAGTGCTAATGCTCTTAGAAAATATGGTCAAACAAAAGGTACCACGCAGGCATTTACTGCAAAAGAAGAGGATCTAAAACTAGGCGATACTGGCTCACAAAAAGGTATAAATTTACCTCATTTTTTATATATGCCAGCCAAGCAAACAAAAAATATAAATTTAAAAGGCAACCTAGACTCAAGCCTTATAACAGATAAGCGAACAACAGCCATTGATGCGGCAAATTTTAATTATACACTCGATAATACAAATAAAACTATCTCACTAAATGGACAAATCCCACTAAGTCAGACGAACTTTGGTGCAAAAGCAGGTGATAGCGTAGTGGTAAAAGTAAAAGACGGCGATGGTAAATTTAGTGAGTTTTCAACCACGCTAGAGAACGATGGCAGCTGGCATATAAACAATAAAAGCCTAAAATTTATGAATTTTGCTAGCTTAGATGTAAAAGCTGAAGTTACATCACTAGTTGAAGTAGCTAATAAAGAAAAACTAAGCTCAGAGATATATAACAGCGATGGTACAAAAAGCTTAGTAACTATAAATTTTACAAAGCAAATCCCTCAAGGTGACAATCAAACCATTTGGAATGCTACAGCTACGATAACTGATGCTAATGGTGTTGTACAAAATACAGCTATGGGAACACTTACTTTTGATGGTAGTGGCAGGCTTATTACAAATACATTAACAAGTATTGGAAACGTGGCTTTAAATTTTCTTGGCGATGGAGATTCAAACGTCTATAATGGCATAACAAGCTCGGCCAATTCAAAAAAAGACTTTGTCATAAAAGCAGATGGCTACGCCGAAGGAAATCTCTCAAAATATAGCGTCGATGACCGTGGAAATATCATGGCAAATTTTGACAATTCTCGCTCATTTATAGTTGCAAAAATAGCTCTATATCACTTCCAAAATGAACAGGGCGTATCAAAAGTAGGTGATAATCTCTATGAAGCAACTCCAAATTCAGGTGAGGCATTTTTTTATAAAAATAAAGCTGGTGAGACTATTTATGGCTCACAAATTCTTGCAAATAAACTTGAAATGAGTAATGTCGATCTTGGTCAAGCGCTAAGTGAGGTTATAGTCACACAAAAGGCTTATGAGGCTAGTGCAAAAAGCATCACAACAAGTGATGAGATGATCCAGACTGCTATTCAGATGAAGAAATAATTTTATGCTAGTTGATGATTAAAAATTTAAAATGAATGATAATTTTAAGAATAGAGTTTAACTTCGTTTATTAAAAACTCATAAACCCTTTGCTGAACTAAAATTTCTTCCTCACAGCCACTCATCAAGCGACGAAGATGAGAAAAATCTATCTTTTTGGCGTATCTTTTGTGATCTTTTAGGTCTTTATCAATGCTTAAAAGTAGTGCATCAAGTGTGATTCTATCGTTTCTTTTAACTCTTGCTACATACTCTTTAACAGTTTGGATCAAAAAGTCTTTTCTGGTTTGGTCATTTTCATAAATTTCATTTGTAATGTCATTTAAAACAAAAAAATCATCTTCGTCTGGGTCAAATTTAGCAGAGATCATAGCAGCAAAAATTTTTGCACGAAATTCTAAAGATTTGTGATGATAGATAAAAAAATCTCTAAAAGCTGATAAAAAACGAAGTTTAAACTTTCCAGACATTACTCTACTTTTTATGAAATTTGGGCTGATTATATACTTTTAAAGCTAAATTTTTAAAAATGTAACTATAAAACAAAATTTAAGTATAGTTTTTGTATGATTGCGAAGCTCCTTCTTAGACCTGTGCAATGCTTTTTATGAGCACCGCTTCAGGGTGGGAACACAGCAGAGCACTTGTATTAAGTGTGTGCCGCAGTTATCTGAGAGGGGGTCTTTCTAAACCAAAATGCTCATTAAAATCATCGCAAATTTCTAAAAAATCCACTCCGTCGATCTTAGGTTTTTCACTAAAAAATTTATACATATTATTAAAACCGTCAGTTAGCTCTTTTGACTTGACGCCATAGCTTATAGAAATTCCAGCTTCTATGTAGGCTGATATCTTGTCGCAGTATTTTAGTGCTTTGCCATCTATTGGGTTAAATTTATCCTCATTTACGTTTTCCATCGTCCCTTCGTGGCATATGATTTTACGCTCGTAAGTTCTATTTCCAAACTCATCTTTTATAAATTTTTCACCATCTTTTCTGATGCCAAGGATGTAGCTAAACTCGTCTTTTATCTTTTCAGGCACAAACGGCAAAATCCTCTCATCAATAAGCCTCATCTCATACTCGCTGATAATTTCATTTAGCCCTTTTACGCCGTATTTCACAGGGCTTATGATATCTCTTGTGAGGCTCTCTGGCAGGTCATGAAATAGTGCGCAAAAGAAGTTATTTTCTAAACGTTTTTTGCAAGCTTTTGCTTTTAGTGAGTAAAAATAGCTAAGTATCGCAACTACTAGCATATGCCCTAAGACCGCAGTTTCAGGAATACGAGGCGTTTGTGCCCAGCGTTTTTGAAACCTTAGCCTACCACTTAAATCAACAAGGCGGGCTAATTTTTGATTCATAGCGATCTTTCTAACGCCAATTAGCTCGTAATAATCCTCCATCTCCTCCTCAACCTTCGCCTTAAGCTCGTCGATGTCGCTTAAAAACTGGCTTGTTTGATAGACGATAGAAAATTCCCACCTAGTGGCAAGATAGCTGGCTGCTTTTAGGATAAGGCGTTCTTTTTCATGCTTTCTATCACTTTTAAAATAATTTTTAAATCTCTCTAAAAACTCGCCATTTTCAATATCTGAAATAAGACTATCAAGATTACTTAAGACCCAGCTATTTATCTGCTCTTTTTTTGTCTTTTGGATGTGGTGAAAGACGTCTGGACGTATGTCTGTGACTACAACCCTACTTAAAAACTCAAAAATTCCAGCCTCAATGATATAGTTCATATCGGCGTCTTGTTCTTGTTTTGCTATGAAATAAGCGATGATAAATTTATGAGCCTGCTTATCAAGCTCGACTAAATTTGTCATCTTTGGATAGTCATTCCAACGTGATATAGATGCTGCTTTAAAGATATGTTCTATAAGCTTAGCACTTATCATTATTTATCCTTTTTGACTACTTTTGGCTTCTTATCATCGGCATAGCTTATCTTTCTAAAGCCCTCTTTGTTTGAGCTTCTTCTTGGTTTGTCATCTTTTTTAAATTTATCATCTCTGCTGCCTCTATTGCCACGATCGCTTGTACTTCGTATCTCACGTGGCTTATCGCTAAAGCTTCTCTCCCTACTTTTTGGAGCAAATTCTTTCTCTTCAGCTGGCTTTTTTACAACTAGATCAGAGCTTATTTCAATAACCGTATGAACATTTCCACGTGGGTTAAAGTCGCCAACTATCTTCATAAATTTAGGCTCAAGTTTTTTCTCTAAAACAGAGTAAATTTCATTTATACTATCTTCATGGCTGATATTGCGATTCATAAAGCTATTTATATAAAGCTTTATCGCTTTTAGCTCGACAACTAGCTTATTTGGAATATACTCAAGATAGATTGTGGCAAAGTCAGGATAACCAGAGCGAGGGCAAAGGCAGCAAAACTCAGGCAGAGTGATCTTTATGACATAGTCCCTTGTTTGCTTATTTTCCCAGACCTCAAGGTCACTCTCTACGTCAAATTCTTTTAAAATTTTCTCGCCGTATTTCATCTCTTCGCTCATCTTTTATCCTTTTTCTTTTAAATATCCAAGTGTTTAACGTCTTTTGCGTGATCTTGGATGTAGTTTCTTCTTGGCTCGACCTCATCGCCCATGAAGAGATTAAACGTATCAGAAGCGCTTATAGCGTCGTTTATATCGATCTTTAAAAGTCTTCTGTTCTCAGGGTTCATCGTAGTCTCCCAAAGCTGCTCAGGGTTCATCTCACCAAGACCTTTGTAGCGCTGGATATATGCACCTTTTTTCGCATTTTTTTCTACTTCATCAAGCACGTCTATAACGTCACTATGCAAGTCTAAGCCGCGCTCTTTTATCTTTTGGCTAATATAAAGCGCCTCTTCGTAAAGTGGATTTGTGAATAAATTTTCATTTACCACAAGCTCTTCTAGGCCACTTTCAGTTTGGACATAAATTCTAACCTCATCTTCGCTAACGTAGTGGTTTAGGATGTTGTGGCCCTCAGCTTTTAAGAAGTCTCTTAAAATTTCAAAAATTTCATTGTAGCTTTTTGAAACGATGTCTGGATTTTCTATCATATAGCGGATCGCTGAAAGGACGTTAAAGCGTTTTTCAAGCTCTTTTAAGACGCTTCTATAAGCTGCAACGATCTTTAAGAAATCAATCAAATCAGCACTGCCTATACCCTCTATATCAACGCCCTCGATGCCAGTTTCGATAAGAAATTCGTTTAGCGCCTTTTCATCTTTTAGATAAATTTCTTTCTTACCTTTTTTATAGCGGTAAAGTGGTGGCTGAGCTAGGTAGATGTGGCCATTTTCTACAACTTTATTTAAAAATCTAAAGAAAAAAGTTAAAAGAAGCGTCTGGATGTGGCTACCATCGACGTCAGCATCGGTCATGATAATGATCTTATGATATCTAAGCTTCTCAGCGTCAAATTCATCTCCAATACCGCATCCTAGCGCTGTTATCATATTTTTTATCTCATCAGACTTTAAAATTTTATCTAGTCTTGCCTTTTCAACGTTTAGAATTTTACCCTTAAGCGGCAATATCGCTTGAAAAACTCTATCACGTCCCTGCTTTGCAGAACCACCCGCAGAGTCGCCCTCCACTAGGTATAGCTCACTTATGACTGGATCTTTGCTCTGACAATCAGCTAGTTTGCCAGGGAGTGTGCCTACGCTCATGCTCTCTTTTTTGCGAGTTAGATCCCTAGCTTTTTTAGCAGCTTCGCGACCACGAGCTGCCATTAGAGCTTTATCCATTATCGCTCTTGCTTCGATAGGATTTTCTTCAAAATACTTTGTAAGCACATCAAAAACCATCTTTTGAACGATCGGTTTTACGTAGCTTGAGCCTAGTTTACCCTTTGTTTGTCCCTCAAACTGTGGCTCTGGCACTTTTACGCTCACAACTGCTATTAGTCCCTCTCGTATATCTTCGCCAGTTATCTTTGTATCTTTTTCACGTGCAGCAGCATTTGCTTGAACGTAGTTTGTGATAACTCTTGTAAGGCCCGCTCTAAATCCAGCCTCGTGTGTACCGCCATCTGGAGTTTTGATGTTATTTACAAAGCTTAATAAATTTTCACTATAAGTGTCGTTGTAAAGTAGTGCAAAATCAACAAGCACGTCATCTTCGCCGCCACTAAATGATACTGCTTTACTGACAGCATTTGCCTTGTTCATATCAGTTACAAAGCTCTCAAGTCCACCCTCAAAATGAAAGCTCTCGCTTCTGCCATTTCTTTGATCTTTAAAATTTATAGTTATTTTTGGGTTTAGATAGGCTAGCTCGCGAAATCTTTTTACTAAAATTTCATCATCAAATTCAGTCACTTCAAATATGCTATCATCTGGCCAAAACTCGACTTGTGTGCCTGTACGGTTTGTAGTTTTTATAACTTCAAGATCGCTTTGTGGGATGCCTTTTGAAAATTCTTGTCTGTGAAGCTTGCCATCACGTTTGATATTTACGACTAGTTTTTTAGAAAGGGCATTTACAACAGATACACCAACGCCGTGAAGACCGCCAGAGACCTTATAAGTGTCCTTATCAAATTTACCACCAGCGTGAAGCACAGTTAGAACAACAGTCGCAGCTGAAATTTTCTCAGTTGGGTGCATATCTACTGGGATACCACGGCCATTATCGCTGATGATAGCTGAGCCCTCACGTGTAAGCTCAACATCGATCGTATCGCAGTATCCTGCCATAGCTTCGTCGATAGAGTTATCAACGACTTCATAGATCATATGGTGAAGACCGCTTATGTTAGTATCGCCTATATACATGCCTGGGCGTTTCCTGACCGCCTCAAGCCCTTTTAGTACTTTGATATTTTCTGCGCCGTAATTATTTTCCATAATCTTGCCTTATCTTATAAATTTATCGGCATTATTACTGTTGTTAATTCTTTTGAATTTACAACAAATGCTAGTGAGCTTTCATTAAATCCAAGCTCAAAATTTTCATCCTCGATGCTACTTAAAAAGTCAAGTAGATATCTATTTTTTATACCTATGAAAAATTCATCTCCAAGCTCTAAACCAGTTTGATAATCTATCGTAGTTTTTGCTTCAGAGTTGTCTTCTATAACACTTTCAAATGTTATATTGTCTTTTGCAAAAGATATTTTCATTGTATCACTTAGCATTGAGATAGTTTTTATACCCTCTATCATCTTATCTCTACTTAATTGAAGTCTTTTTCTTACCTCTTTTGGTATTACACGCTCGTAATCTGGAAATTTGCCATTTATAAGTTTTGTGAAAAATTCAAAATTTTGACTTTGAGCAATTAAGATATTTTCATCATAGTAAATTTCTATCTTGTCAAAAAATAATTTTTGTATTTCATTGATAGCTTTTTTAGGGATTATAAGTGAAAATTCTTTTTCAGTTGGTGTTTGAAATCTAAATACACTAAGTCTTCTTGTGTCAGTTCCGACGATATTTATAAAGTCTTTTTTAATATCAAGAAAAGCTCCGTTTAGTTCAAATTTTGGGTTATTACTATCAATACTTGGTAAAATTTTCTTTAAACTTCTTCCTAACATAACAGCATCAACATCAAATTTTGATTTACCATCAATTGTTGGAAATTCTGGGAAATCTTCAAATTTATACATCGGAAGTTTATATTTTGAGTTTTTTTGTTTTATATAAAGATAGTTGTTTACAGTTTCTAACATCACTTCTTCGTCTTTTAGACTTTTTATAATGTCAAGTAATTTTTTACCATTTGCAGTTGCGTAACCTTCATCAACGATTTTTACATTACTTAGCTTATATGCTAGACCTATTTCATGATCAGTTGCTTTTATGTTTAAAACACCATCTTTTGCTGAGATATAAATGTGAGAAGTTATAGCACTAAGATCTCTTTTTTCAAGATATGGATTTGTATTTGTTACTATGCTTTCAAGCATATTTTTGTTTATTAAAACCTTCATTAAAAACTTCCTTCTATTTTTAAATTTAATTTTTTTGTTTTAGTAGGTGATGTTAAAAAGTGAAAAGTGCTTTCAAACATCGAAATACAGCTATTTGAAATGTGAAAAATTATATTTTCTTTTTCACATTTATTCACAAATTTCATATTGTATTTTATCCTTTTGTCAAAATTTTGTTTTTTAATTCAGTAACTTTTAGACTAAAAATTTCATTAGTTTGTATTAGCTCATTTATCTTTTTAATATTATGACTAACAGCACTGTGATCTTTCATACCAAAATAGTTTGCGATTTGTGGCATTGAGTTTGTTGTAAGCATCTTTGCAAGATATATGATGATTCGTCTTGCTTCTACGATATTTGTAACTCTTGATTTGCTTTTTATATCACTTTGTTTGATATTTAGTTCTTTGCTAACTATTTCAACGATAGTATCAAAATTTATATTTTCACGTTTTTCTTTGATCAAATCTTTTAATATACTTTTTGCAAGATCAAGTGTGATCTCTTCTTTCATAAGAGTTTTAAATACGTTTAAATTTATGATAGCTCCCTCGATCTCACGGATATTATCTCCCATGTTTGTAGCTATGTAGTTTATGACCTCTTTATTTAGATCAATTTTATCAAATTCGCATTTTTTGATGATGATGGCTATTTTTGTATCAAGTTCAGGTGGCGTAATATCAGCCATAAAGGCCTTATCAAATCTTGAAATCATCCTATCTTCAAAGCCTTTTAGTGTCTTTGGAGGTCGATCTGAAGTCATAACTATTTGACCATTTTTTGCTAAAAGTTCATTATATGTGTTGAAAAATTCCTCTTGGATTTTATCAGTTTTACCAAGAAACTGCACATCGTCTATTAGTAAAACATCGCAGTTTCTATATTTTTCACGAAATTTTGGCATTGAGTGGTTATTTATGTGACTGGTAAAATCTATCATAAATTGTTCGCTAGTTACGCAAATAACGGTTTTTCCTTTATTTAGGCAGTGATTTCCGACTGACTGGAGTAAGTGAGTCTTGCCAAGTCCTGTTGTGCCATAGATAAAAAGTGGATTATAAAGTACGCCAGGCTTTTCAGCGGCTGCTTTTGCGCTTAAAAATGCGTATTGATTTGACGCTCCACAGACAAAATTTTCAAATGTGTAGCTTGGATTTAAAATGCTACTTTGTGTTTTTATCTGCTTAACATTTATTTGATTTTGTTTTGATACCTTGCTACTTTTAGTAGATGAAATTTCTATATTTGGTTTTATGCCTGTTCTAACTTCATATAGATGAGCGATTTTATCAGCATATCTTGTATTTATAAATTTAGCCATCAATTCATTTGGTGCAGTAAATACGATAATATGATCGTCTGAAGCCTTTTCGTTAAATTTTAATTGCTTTATATAACTTTGGTATTCTTCAGGTGAAATTTGTGTTGAAAGATTTTCTAAAATTTCGTCTGCTATCAAATTTTTATGCCTTAAATTTCGAGAATTTTTATAGTGATACTATCTTAATTTTAATAAAACCTTTGTTAAACTCTGACAAACTTTTTCACATCGTGAAAAAGTCGTGAAAAAGTATTGAAAAGATAGTGATGAAAATTTTAGGAATCGACCCAGGTACGAAGAATTGCGGTTATGCAATACTTGAAAAAAATAAATTAAAAACTACTCTTCTTGAAGCAGGACTCATAAAAATAAAACCAAACACACTTCAATATCAGATTACCGAGCTTTGTGAGGGGCTTGATCTCATCTTTAAAAATCATAAATTTGACGAGGTCGCGATCGAAGATATATTTTTTGCTTACAACCCAAAAACGGTTTTAAAACTCGCTCAGTTTCGCGGAGCGCTCAGCCTTAAAATTTTACAGCTTCATGGTGATTTTGCCGAGTATACACCGCTTCAGGTGAAAAAAACTGTCACTGGCAAGGCCAAAGCTGATAAAGAGCAAGTAGCGTTTATGGTGAAGAAAATTTTAGGTATAAATAAAGAGATAAAACCGCTTGATATCACCGATGCAATCGCGATTGCACTAACTCATGCGAATAATTTAAGAGTAAGCTAAATTTGATAGGAAAAAGATGGCAATAGTAAAAGCATTATTAATTGGCGAGGTGAAAAACTATGGCTCGCAAAGTGCAACTGATAAGTTAAATACACCATGGAGTTCAGCTATATTTAAAGTAGCTCAAAATGGTGAAATTTTTGCAAATGAGCTTGGCTTTGTGGGTGATAGTGTCGCTGATACAAAGCACCATGGAGGCCCAGAAAAAGCTATATTTGCAAATTCGTTTTTAAACTACACCGATTGGGAGAGTTTTTTAGGATTGAAAAATATGGCTTATGGTGCGATGGGAGAGAATTTATGTGTTGATGGGCTTGATGAGAGCTGCGTTTATGTGGGTGATATCCATAAGATTGGCTCGCTTGTGCTTCAAGTCTCGCAGCCTAGAAAGCCATGCTTTAAGCTCTCAAAAAGATGGGGCAATGAAAATATGGCTACTCACATCTTTGAAACTGGCCTTACTGGCTGGTATTACCGCGTCATAACACCAGGATCGTGCAAGGCAGGTGACGTGATAGAAGTTATAGAAAAAGATCCAGTTCATATGAGCATTTTAGAAGTAAATAGACTTTTTCACGCGCCAAGTGAAAATTTAAATTTACTAGAGAAATTTAACTCTCTCACCACTCTTCCAAAAAGTTGGTATGGTGACATGGAAAGACGTATTCAAGGTATTTATAGTACGGAATATATGAGAAATTTATAATAGTTAAGTAAAAGTTTTGTTATTTTAATACCCACAAACATTCAGATATTACAAGGCTTATGTAAAATTTTGCATGAGCCTTTAAATTTTAAACATTTTTTACGCTAAAATTACCAAAAATTTAAAGGAGAAGATATGCCATTACTTGATAGTTTTTGTGTAGATCACGTAAAAATGCAAGCCCCAGGAGTAAGACTAGCAAAAAGTATGAAAACGCCAAAGGGCGATGATATCAGTGTTTTTGACTTGAGATTTTGTAAGCCAAATGAAGAAATTTTGCCAGAAAAGGGTACTCATACATTAGAGCATTTATTTGCTGGCTTTATGAGAAACCATCTAAACGGCAATGGAGTAGAGATCATCGACATCTCACCGATGGGCTGTAGAACTGGCTTTTATATGAGTGTGATCGGCACACCTAGCGAAGAGGCTGTAAAAAAGGCATGGTTAGCCTCTATGAAAGATATTTTAGAAGTCAAAGACCAAGATAAAATCCCAGAGCTAAATAAATTCCAATGTGGCACTTATAAGATGCACTCTCTTGATGAAGCGCATGCCATAGCAAAGAAAATTCTTGATCTTGGCTTAGTCATCATAAATAACGACGAGATCAAGCTTGACGTTGATGCTATGGGACTAAAAAAGCACTGATTTGAAGCCAGTAAAACAAGAAAATCAAGCCTATCTAAAAGAGCAAATTTTAACTTATCTTGGTAACAAACGCTCTCTTTTAGGCTTTATAGATCTAGGCGTAAAATACGCAAAAGACGAGCTTAAAAAAGAGAAGCTTAGCTGCTGTGACCTCTTTAGTGGAAGCGGCGTGGTGGCTAGGTTTTTAAAACAAAATAGCGAATTCCTAGTCGCAAACGACTTGGAGCTTTATAGCTTTATCACAAACTCATGCTATTTGCAAAACGCCACAAATGAGCTAATAGATGAGATAAATTTCTGGCAAAAAAGGCTTGAAAAAGAGATAGAAGATAATCTTTCTGAAGGCTTTATAACAAAACTTTATGCCCCACAAGATGATGAAAATATCTCTTTTGGCGAGCGGGTCTTTTACACAAGAAAAAATGCTATCTTCATCGACACTGCTAGAAGGCTCATAGATGAGCTAATGCCAGAGGAGATGAGAAAATTTTTCATAGCTCCGCTTCTTTATAATGCAAGCGTACATGCAAATACAAGTGGAATTTTTAAAGGTTTTCATAAAAATAAAGATGGCATCGGTCAGTTTGGTGGCAGGGGGCAAAACGCCATTTCAAGGATCACTTCTGATATAAATTTAGCTAAGCCAATTTTTTCAAATTTTAACGTGCCTTTTGAGGTCTATCAAAAGGACGCAAATTTCCTCGCAAAAGAGCTTGATGGGCTTGATCTAGTCTATCTTGATCCGCCTTATAATCAGCACCCATACGGCTCAAACTACTTCATGCTAAATCTCATCGCAAGCAACACTGAGCCAAGCAATATTTCAAAAGTTTCAGGTATCGCGAAAGACTGGAACAGATCAGTTTTTAATAAAAAATCATCAGCAAGCGAGGCATTTTTCGAGCTGATAGCAAATTTAAAGGCTAAATTTGTGCTTATCTCGTTTAACTCAGAGGGTTTTATCAACCAAGATGAATTTGATCAAAACCTAAATAAAATGGGCAAGGTTCAACTATTGCGCCAAAAGTATAACGCCTACCGCGGCAGTAGAAATTTAAAAGCTAGAAACATCCACGTAGACGAGCTTCTTTACGTTTTACAAAAGTAAATTTAGCGCTCGTTTCATCACTCCACACTAACTCAAATGTTAGTTTTGCTCATCCTCTGGCAAGCATTTTTCAAAGATAAATTTATGTTCTTCAGGTAAGACATCGTAGATAGCATTTGCTAAATTTCTTATCTCCCAAAGGGCTGATTTTGAGCTTCTTAAAGAGATGAAATTTTGTAAGCTTCTAGCATTTATGCTCCATGTAAGCTCAGTTTTATAGCACTCTGGCAAGCAGTATTTGACGATGTCAAGGCTTTTTGTAGTTGAGGCTAAAATTTCACGTAAATTTTCAAGCGCTTTTATGCTTGCGTTATCGACTAGCTCGTCATTTGTTAGTACAATAAATTTAGCTGCACGCTCAAACTGCCCTACTTCAAATTTTTCCTCTTTTTTTAGCTCTTTTAGCGTGTAGCGGGTTGATTTGACGCTTAGACTTGCCAAGCGGTGACGAGCTAGCTCTTGAAGTAGCGCACGAGAGATACCTTGGATGTAGAAGTTGTAGTATAGGTGCTCTAAGGTCGAGGCGTGTTTAAATTTATTGCCTACTCTATCTATTAGCTCAATATCTTTTTCGCCGCCGTTATCACCTTTTTCAAAGCTTTGCCAGCATGTGCGGATCGCATGAGAGCAGATATTTAGTGGAGTGTGATTTAGTAGTGTTACTTGCATTTTTTCTCTTTTGTAAAATTTTTTAACATTTTACAAAAAGAAGGCTGATTTTATTTGTAAATTTAAAGCATAAATTTCAAAGGGAGGCAAATGCTCCCTTTTGTAAAAGTCTTAGTTATTATTGTTTTAATTGAAGAAGTGTATTTAGCATCTCGTCACTTGTTGTGATCGTTTTTGAGTTTGCTTGGAAACCTCTTTGAATAACGATAAGATCTGTTAGCGCACGGCTTAGATCGACGTTACTAGCTTCAAGTTTTGAAGCTGCGATCGTTCCCTTATCGCCTGTACCAGCTGCACCGATAACTGCTTCGCCTGAGTTTGCGGTTTGTGAAAAGACATTTCCGCCCTCGCTTTGAAGGCCTTCGTTATTTGTAAAGGTAGCAAGTGCTACTTTAGCTAGGCCAAAGCTTTGACCATTTGAAAATGAGCCTATTATCGTTCCAGTCTCATCTATTTTTATGCCGTTTAATGTGCCGCCTGTGTAGCCATCTTGCGAGATTGATTCAGTTGATGAGTCTTTATCAAAGCTTGTTAAGCCGTTAAAGTCAGTTCCAAGACCAAAATTTAAACTAATGTTTTGGCCACTTTGTGAGCCGTTGTTAGCTGAAAATGTTATCGTTGCTGGATGAAAACTTGCAAGTGAGCCATTTGCGTTAAATCTAGCTGTTCCAGTTATAACATTATCCGGACCTTCACCTGTGTAGTTTATCTTAGCTGGCTCTGGCACTTGTATAACCATGCTCCACTCAGTTCCACCATCTGTTGTAGTGCCTGTCTTTGTCCATTTGATACTAACTGTGTGTTTTGAACCAAGTGAGTCAAAAATTTCTGCCGTTGAGCCGTGGCTTGACATCATCATCTTTCCACTTGCTCTTAGAGCTTGGCCCGGGCTTAGTGCGCCATCAAGTGCTTTCATAATAGTTGTAAGTCTAACATTTTCATTTATAGCCGAATTATTTGTACCTTGAGCTGGCTTTGTAAGACCAGTTGTTGTCATATAAAGTGCATGATCTGCTACTTCATTTGATGGATTTTCTAGTTGAAATTGACCTAGTTTATTTACAGTAATCTTTGTGCCATCATTTAAATCATCAGCAAGTTTTTTAAGTGCTTCGATACCAGCTGCGTGTTTTGCATCTGGAGTACCAGTTGCAGCGTTATAAGCATTATTATAAGCTGTTTGGCATGTTGTATCAGCTATAGCTGCTCCACCAGTACCCGGAGTTATATTATGAGCTTCTGTTGCTTGTTTTATAGCATTAGGTACAGCTGAGTTTACTCTTATTTGACCGTCTCCATTGTAGTCAACGTAACTCCTTGCATCTTTTTGCATAGCAGCACGAAGATCTTCTGTTGTAGTTACTTGCCTTTCTTTCGCATCATTGTATTCGTGAACTGCTGTTGTTTGTGAGCTCGTATAGACATATTGATAAGCTGTGATAATATCTCGATTTTTTAAACCACCATTTGCCACTCCCATTGCTGTCGTTGCTGCTACTAATTCATCACCAGTATTGACAGTTAAGTGAATATTTTTTGTCTCTTTTGTAGTACCTGAGTTATTTCTATTTATAAGTGTTAGTTTATTACCTTCTGAAATTTCAGCTCTAACGCCAGTTTTATTATACTGAGCGTTGATAGCAGCTGCAACATCGCTTATGTTTGTTACATCTCCGGTTATATTTACACCATTTAATGTTATATTTAATTTTTTTGTAGTTCCATTATTAGTAAGTGAACCAACATTATTTGGTGATTTACTTCCTATTTCAAATTTTTCAGTTTTAGCATTTGCATAGCTCACCCAGATACCTTGTCCATCTCTTAAAGCAAGACCATTTCCAAGCTCATCAAATGTAACACCAAGATCGACGCCACGCTCTGTTAAGCTTTGTTCTTTTCTTGAGTTTGTATAAAACTGATCATTATTTACATCATTTTCATTGTGGACTTCATTTGGATCTAAAATCCCGTCATTGTTATAGTCACGTCCACCAGCAACTGAGTCTAGTGAATAAATAGGCGTACTTCTTTGTCCTATGGTATTGCCTGAGTCAAGGTTGCCTTTTATCTTTACTTCTGTTGTCGCTCTTGCTGGAGTAGTAAGACCCTCTTTTATCACAATATTTTTTATCGGTCCAGTTGAGTCAATAGTGCCAGTCTCTTCATCTCTTGTCCAGCCTTGAACGACATAGCCGCTATTGTTTACAAAATTTCCAGCTTTATCACGGACAAAGTCACCATTTCTTGTATAGTATCTTGTAGTTCCGCCATCTGGAGATACGACAAAGAAACCATTTCCTTGAAGTGCAAGGTCTGTTTGCTTATCAGTAGATGTTAATGTGCCTTGCGAGAAAATTCTTGTAGTTGAGTTTATAGTCGTTCCTAGACCTATTTGCATAGCATTTTGACCGCCTAGCTGACCTTGTGGAGCGGTAGCTACTCTTGGAGTTTGGCTTAGTATATCAGCAAAATTTGCACGGTTGTATTTATAACCATAAGTATTGACGTTTGCGATATTGTTGCCTTCTACGTCCATGGCTATCTGGTGGGCTTGTAGGCCTGAAACACCAGACCAAAGTGATCTCATCATTGACTTATCCTTTTTGCATTTTAAATTTTTATATTTTTCAAAAGCAAAAGATGTTCCAAAATTTATATTGATAAAAAGTAGAAGAAATAAAAAGAATTTTGGCGTAATTAACGCCAAATTTTATCCAAGTATCATAGCTCCAACTATGCCACCGATGATAAGTGGGATATTGAAAAATACAAATGTAGGTACACAAGTATCATATATGTGGTTGTGCTCACCATCAGCATTTAGACCGCTTGTTGGCCCAAGTGTGCTATCGCTTGCAGGACTTCCAGCATCTCCTAGAGCCGCAGCTATACCAACTAACAAGATGATGCTGGTACGCCAAAACCAAGACTAACGCATAGTGGCACATAGATAGAGGCTAAGATAGGTATCGTGCCAAAGCTAGTGCCTATGCCCATCGTAACGAGAAGTCCGATAAGCAGCATCAAAAATGCTCCGCCTATCTTGCCACCAGATACCAAGCTAGCGTATTTTACAAGCTCGTCTATTCCGCCACTCTCTCTTAGGATAGTGCCATAACCTGCAGCAACTAGCATGATAAAAGCGATAAATCCCATCATAGCAAGGCCATTGTCCATGATCTTATCTACTTTTTTGTATTCTATTCCGCCAAAAACGACCATAACCAAAAGTCCAAGTAGTGCGCCAAGAGGTAGCAGCTCAGTATAAATTTGCACACCAAAAGCCACAACTGCACCAGCTAAAACCGCCCACTCTTTTTTAGTCATCTCAAGGCTTTTTGCGCGCTCGATCTCATCAAGCTCTTCTTTTTCAAATTTTGAAGTTTTATAAGCTCTTTTTTTGCCATAAAAAAGTATAGCAAGGATAAGTCCGATAAGCATAGAAGCACCACCTATCCACATAACAGAAGAGATATCAGAAATAGATGTTGTTATGCCGTTATTTGCTAGCTCTTTTTTTAAGATATTGTGAAAAAGCAGACCAAAGCCAACGCTAAGGCTTACATAAGGTGCTTGAAGACCAAATGTCAAAGCACAAGCCACTGCACGTCTATCTATTCCCATTTTGTTCATAATAGCAAGAAGCGGCGGGATTAAAATAGGTATAAAAGCTATGTGAACTGGGATTAAATTTTGAGATAAGCACGCTATAAATGCGATAGTTAGTATAAAAATCACTTTATTTGAGCTAAGGAATTTACTCAAAGCATTTATCAAGATAGCAGTTAAATTTGTATTTGCGATAGCGGCTGCTAAAGCACCAAGTAAAATATAACTAAGCGATGTTTCAAGATTGCCTTGCATACCGCTTATGAGGCTTTGTGTAGTCTCTTTTAGGGCTGTAAAGAGACTATCGATCCCACCTGCAATGCCACTTTCAAATCCACTAAATCCATGCTTATACATTACTCCCGCAACAAGAGCAGAGATAAGGATAGAAAGCAAAATGTTAAAACGCAATAGACAAAGTATCGTCATTACCAAAATGCTAAAAACAACAGGATTAAATATAAGCATGAGCGTCCTTTTTGTGAGTGTTGAGAGATTATACAAATGTGTGGCTTATTAAATTTTAAAAAGAGTGGCTTAAGTGGGCTTGTGTTAAGATTTTGAGTAAATTTTAAAAGGAAAAAACGATGGATTTAGAGAAAATTTATAAAGAGGCTGGGGCGTATTTAGAGGGACATTTTTTGCTAAGCAGTGGCAATCACTCGCAGTTTTATCTCCAAAGTGCAAAGGTGCTTGAAGACCCAGCTTTGGCTGGAAAGCTAGCTGATGAGCTTGCCCGTGTGATAGAGAAATTTGGCATTAGATTTGATAGCGTTTGCTCGCCTGCACTTGGAGGAATTTTAGCTGGCTATGAGCTAGCTCGCGCAGCAAAGAAGCGATTTATATTTACAGAGCGAGTTGAAAAGGTAATGAGTCTTAGGCGTGGTTTTGAGGTAAAAAAGGGTGAGAAATTTATCGTTTGTGAGGATATCATCACGACTGGCGGCTCGGCACTTGAAGCAGCACGTGTGATAGAGAGCCTTGGCGGTGAGGTAGTTGGCTTTGCAGCACTTGCGAACCGTGGCTTTTGTAAGGTTACAAATTTAGACAATGAAGCTAAGCCAAATGCCAAACTACCAAGCGATAAGCCGTTTTTTGCTTTAGGAAATTTTGAGTTTGAAATTTATGAGCCTGAGCATTGCCCACTTTGTAAAAATGGAAGCAAAGCGATCAAACCTGGAAGCAGAGGTAACTAAAATTTATACTATAAATATAGCTATCTTTCTTTTTTAAAATTGATCGGTAGCTAAATTTTTAGAAAATCCAAAATAGTACTCATAGAAAAATTTTAATCAAGACTTCAAATCACTTCAACAAAAATTTATAGTTTAATTTTTAAAAGTAATCTGTCTTTTATATTGGTATGAATTATTTTTTAGATAATCTTATTTTTTAAGCTACCAAGTGATAATATCTGCTCAAAAAGCGAGATGAAGCTATGCAAGAATATGATATTTTAGACGTTTTATCAAACAAAAAGGTTCTTTGCCTTGAAGATGAAGAGGCGATTTTAAAAAATATTTGTGCTTCTTTGGAACTATTTTTTGCCGAAGTAAATGGTGTAACGGATGGCTATGATGCACTTGAGCTAGCGATGAGCGATGCTTATGATGTTTTGGTGCTTGATATAAGCGTGCCAAATATCGATGGCCTAGAGATCGCTAAAAAAGTAAGAACTATAAATCAAAAAATTCCTATTGTGATCTTATCAAGCCACGTCGAGCAAGAGTATTTGTGGAGAGCGGTTGAGCTAAAGATCACAAGGTATCTTGCAAAGCCATATGATAAAAAGTCATTTATAAAAGCCCTAGAAGACGTTGCTTTAGAGCTTGTTGGACGCAAGCCGACTCTTAGGCTAAATGATGAATTAGAATACGATTTTGGCAAAAAAGTACTTTATATAAATGGTGAAATTTCTCATCTAAGTAAGAGTGAAAGTAGGCTTTTAGAGTATTTTTTAAACAACAAAAATCAAACTATAACTTATGAACAAATTTTTGATTATATTTGGGAGTATGAGCAGCCAAGCAAAGAGGCGATAAAGACGATCGTAAAAGAGCTTAGAAGGAAGCTTGGCAAAGATGTGATTAAAAATTTATACGGTGTAGGTTATCTTTGTGAAATATAAATTTCAGCTAATCGTAAGTGTTTTTATCTTTGTTTATCTCTTAATATCCGCACTTGTTTTAAATTTTTATAATAATCTTGCAATGAAAGATGCCAAAAAAGAGGCGTATTATGTGCTTGAGAGTATAAATTCTGTAAGAGAATACATTGCAGGCGTTCAGCGTCCGCTAATAGAGCAGCTAAAGCGTGATGGCATTATAAAAGAGGATTTTTTTGACGAGAGACTGCTTTCATCTTCATATATAAGCCGCGAAATTTATAATATCCAAAAGAAAAAATACAATCTTGACTTTGACTACAAACTAGTCGCCATGGCACCTTTAAATAAAGCTCATGAGCCAAATGAATTTGAAGCGCAGGTATTAAGAGGCTTTAAAGAGAATAAATTTAGTGAGTTTTCAAAGATTATAAAAGATGAAAATGGCTCACAATTTTTTGTAGGGCTTCCTATAAGAAGTCAAAATACATCTTGCTTAGCCTGTCACAATAGTGAAAGTGCTCCAAAACAGATGTTGGATCGTTATGAAATTTCAAATGGAAAAATTTCTGAGGCAAGTGAGATGATGGCAATGCTATCTTTTAAAATCCCACTACGTGCCATTTTTTCTTACCATTTAAAAGAGGTTGTCATCATAATGAGTGCGATAGCCTTTGTATTTGGGATATTTTTGCTACTTGTTTATAAGATGCATAGGCGTGGCGAAGAGAGCAAAAGACAGACTGAGCAGCTAATGATACATCAAAGCCGCCTAGCCTCAATGGGCGAGATGATAGGCAATATCTCACATCAGTGGAAGCAGCCTTTAGCTCAAATCAGCTCAGCTTTAATAAATTTAGAACTCTATCAGGAGCGAAAAAAGCTTGATGAAGCAAAAATTTATGAGTTTATAGAAGAGACTAGCAAACAGATAAATTTTATGTCTGAAACGGTTGATGATTTTAAAAACTTTTTTAAGCCAAATACTTTAAAAAGGGAGTTTAGCGTAGAGGAAGTGGTAAATCAGACTATAAAAATTCTAAACGCCTCACTTAAGAAATATCAAATCGAAATAGAGATCGATATAAGAGAAAATTTTACGATTTTTGCGAATTTTAATGAAATAATCCAAATTTTAATAAATATTATAAACAACGCAAAAGATGCATTTAAACAAAGCTATGTAAAGCCAAGAGTAATAAAAATTTATACCTTCATAAAAGATAATCGTAAAAATTTATGCGTGCAAAATAATGCAGGAGCGATAAAGGCTTCGTTTTTAAAGGTTATCTTTGAGCCACACTTTAGCACAAAAGAGTCTGGCAGTGGGCTTGGTCTATATATGAGCCGGCTAATCGCTAGTAAAAATAACGCTCTAATCTTTGCTAGAAATGTAGATGAAAATAGTATTACATTTACAATTAGTTTCGAAAATTTATAATTTATTAAAATTCCCCCTTTTCTACCCTTTTTTGGTGTTAGTATTATCAGTATGAAATCATTTTGATTTTAGGATAAAAATTTAAAGGAGGGCACATGAGAAATCTACAAAAAGCCTTAGCTGGTTTGCTCATGGGTGTTAGCATCTTCGCTTCACAAGCCTGTTGCGAAGAGCATAATATGCAGATGTCCGATAAAGCACGTGATGTTATCGCAAATCCTAAAGGCACACTGCAAAGTAGAGGTGTTATCTCCTTGCAAGACTACGTCGTAGAAGAGCAAGAGATGTATAACTGGTTATTTAAAAACCACCCTATTTTTACAAAGTATGGTGGTAAAACCGTCGGTAAAATGGTCGTTCACGACCGTGGCTTAGAGTGGCTTGCCGAGGGACATGGCTTTGATATGTCAAAGCTTAGCAAAAGAGATGGCGGTAAGGGCTATAGTTCTATGATGTATAGAATTCCAGCCACTTCATCGCTTCAGTTTCCTAACAAATTTGTAGGACCAGAAAAGTGCGGTGAGTGTCACCCAGCTCAGTATGAAGTGTGGAGCAGATCTCGCCACGCAACTACTATGCGTTTCCCTGGTGAGCACCCAGAGGTTAATAACAACCTAACTGAGCCAGTATTTGACAAAGATACGGCTTCTATCCTTCCAAAAGGTATCACTCCAGATGTCATATACGCAACTGTTGGTCACTTAAGAACCAAAATGGGCTACGTTGATGCGTGGCTACTTCGTGGTACTTACTACGTTGAGGGCGGTTTGCTAAGAGATGGTACAGGTCAGATCGTAGCTGGTGGTAACCAATGGCAAAGAACATGGGCGTTAAATTTAGACGACGCAACTGTTAAAAAGATAAAAGAGCTTGTTCCAGAATTTCCTGGCACTCTTGAAGAGTATGGCGACAATGGCGGATATGTCAGAGGTCTAGCTTCATACGCCGCAAAACATAAAAAATCAATGTTTTTCCAAGCAAACTCATCATATTGTGAAGTTTGTCACCCAGTTAAATTTGATTTCAAATCAAAAGCAGAATTTTACGCAGCACTTGGTAATGCCAAAGAGCTTCAAAAACACACTATCTCAAAAGGTGTAAGCTGTGAGGAGTGCCACGGAGCTGGCGGTCACCTTGATGGGGCTACAAATTTTAGAACATCAAACTGCGAACGCTGCCACCAAAGGTTTAACTTTAGCCCAGATCTAGCTCGTGCTAATCCGCTTAATAACGGTAAGCTTGATCTATCACTTAGCTCTAAATTTAAATCAATGGGACCAGGATGTGGTTCTGAAGGTTCACAATCATACTTTACAGCTCACTACGACAAAGGTATGAGATGTGTTACTTGCCACGATCCACACGATAACACAGGTCCAGTTGTAGGTGATAAGAGTGTAACAGGTATGAACTATAATTCAGAACAAGGCTATCTAAGCTCATTCTATACTAAACCAAAGATTAGAAAAGAGTGTAAAGATTGCCACGAAACTCAAGCATATATCGCATCTAAAGCAGATACTCACAAAGATAACACTTGTGCATCTTGCCACATGCCATTTATGATGAGTTGTGAGAATTTCTATGCTGTTCAGTTCCAAGACAACGCTGGCTTTGATACTCAAAGAAGATCTCACATCTGGAAGATCATGGTTGATCCAAAAGAGAAATCTCTAGTACCAGGCGATGCTGCTAAAGGTCCAAGAGATGCTAAAGATTGGCACTTTGAGAGAGATAAAAATGGCCATAACTACGTTGACTTGATGTGGGCGTGCGCTAGAACATCTTGGGCTGATAAAGATATGAAAGATACCAAAGGCTGCCACAGCCCAGTACTATCTGAGCTAAAACCAACACTTCACTTCAAAAACCAAAAACAAGTTTATGATGAAGTTATGGGATGGCAAACTCCAGTTAAGAATGAATTCTCTGAAGTTAAGATTGGTATTGAAGGACTTTACTCACTACTTGAGACTAAAAAACTTGATGCAAGTGATAAAGTAAGAGTTTATGAGCTTATCCAAAATGCTCAAGAGATCATCGATATGGTTGAAAAAGATGGTTCGTGGGGTATGCACGGATTTAAATTTACTAAACAAAAACTCGATGCATCAAAAGAGTATATAAAAGAAGCTCAAAGAATTTTGAATAAAAATTTATAGCATTTAGGGGCTAGTTTTAGCCCCTTTAATCTTAAGGGTTTGATATGAAAAATAAGGTTTTAAAATTTACGCTACTTCTTAGCTTAAGTGCTTCTGGTTTGCTTGCAAATGTAGATTCAAATGAGTCTTATGCTATGGGAGCAACAAGTGGTGGATATGTTTTAAAAGGGTTACTTGAACAAAAACAAATAGGTATTAGCTACGATGCTGAGGCCGTTATCAAAGGTTTTAGTGATGCACTAAAAGGAGAGCTAAAACTAAGCGATGATGAGATAGCAAAGCTACTAAACAAAAGAGCTGAAAATTTAGACAAGATAGTAAAAGAAAAAGAAGCCGCCATACTTAAAGAGAATTTAAAGCAAGGCAAGGCTTTTATGGATAAAAATGCAAAAAATAAAAATGTAAAAACGACAAAATCAAAATTGCAATATGAAATTTTAAAATCAAGCAAAAAGGGAGCGACTCCAAAACAAGAGAGTATCATCATAGCAAACTACAAAGCTAGCTTTATCGATGGTAAGGTCTTTGATGAGACAAAAGAGGCTCCAGCTCATCTTTCTATGCTAAATTTGATCCCAGGTCTTGAAGAGGGCTTAATGCTCATGAAAGAGGGCGATAAGTTTAAATTTGTTATCCCGCCAGAACTTGCGTATGGCGATAGCGGCATGGAGGGCATACCTGGAGGCGAAACTATCGTTTTTGAGATAGAGCTTGTTAAGGTCTTAAAGCCAGGTGAGTTAGCCGAGGCTGCAAAGAAAATTCACGAAAAAGAACTAAATGAGGGCATCAAAAAGCCTCATTAAGATATAAAATGGAGTTAAAAATGCAAAATCAAAAAAATAGAAGAGCCTTTTTAAAAAGCATGGTAGTTGTGGCTGCTGGTGCTGGTGCGGCAAGTAGTGGTTTTGCTTTTAAGAGTGAAGAAAGTGTAAAAAAACCACACTTTGGTATGATATTTGACCAAAATAAATGTGTTGGCTGTACGGACTGCGAGATAGCTTGCAGAAAGGTAAATTTAGTCCCAAAAGGACAGATGAGACTTTTTATAGAAGATAAGACTAATCCTAAAAATTTACTCGATAAAAGATTTGTAAGAGTGTCTTGTCAGCAGTGCGTTGATGCGCCTTGTGTGGCTGTTTGTCCGACCAAGGCTTGTCATAAAGACGAAAAAACTGGCATACAAACTACAAATATAGATGATTGTATTGCCTGTAAATACTGCATTGTAGCCTGTCCATACGATGTGAGATATATCGATAAGGTTACGCACTCAGCTCAAAGCTGTAACTTTTGCGTAGATACAAATTTAAAGGACGAAAAAGAACCAGCTTGCGTAGAAGCTTGTAGATATGAGGCGATCGTCTTTGGTGATCTTAACGATGAAGATTCGCACATCAGTAAGCTACTAGCCGTAAAAGATAGCATAAGGCTAAGAGCAGAGCTTGGCACAAAACCAAGCCTTAGATATATTCCTAAAGTAAAAATGGGGGTGTAAGATGGATGGTGCATTAAATTTTACTGCAACATTTTCGCATGGAGTAGAGTGGGGCTGGCCGATTGCTGTTTATCTTTTGCTAGCTGGTATGAGTGGTGGAGCGCTAATCGCTGCCATACTTTTAAAACACTATAAAAAGCAAAAGAGCTTTAGTCCATTTTTCAAGGCTGCTTCGCTTTTAGCCTTTGTTAGTATCATGCTTGGTATGGTTTGCTTGATAGCTGATCTTGAAAAGCCACTTTTGTTCTGGAAAATTTTGATTAATTATAATTTCACATCAGTTATGTCTATCGGTGTTGCTGGACTTTGTGTATTTATACCGCTTAGCTTTTTGATGTGCCTTTATGCATTTAATGATGAGATTTCAAATTTCTTAGCCAAAAGTTTAAAATCATTTAGCGCTCTTTTTGCACTAATAATGAAAATTTTAATACCGCTTTATCCATTTTTAAGTCGCATTTGTCTTATTTTTGCTGTAATAATTTGTGCTTACACTGGATTTTTGATCTCAGTTTTGATTAGATTTCCACTCTTAAACACAGCTGTACTTCCAGCTTTATTTATAGCTTCAGGACTAAGTGCTGGTATAAGTGGCAGTAGCTTGGTCGCAGCAGCTTTATTTAAAGAAGATCCACATTCAAGCGACCTTCATTCGCTTCACAGCGTAGAATTTAGCGTTTTGGGAGCTGAAATTTTACTCATTTTAATGCTTTTTGTATCGCTTTTACTTGGTTCAAGTTATCAGCAAAATGCAGCTATTGCTTTTTATAGTGGCGTTTGGGCAAATTTCTTTTGGCTTGGTGTTGTGCTAGTTGGCTTCATTGTGCCTTTTGTTTTAAATTTTGCATTTGGCAAAAAAGTAGCTAGCCTAAAATTTAGCTTTTATATCAGTTCATTAGCGGCTGTTATCGGTGTTTTACTGCTTAGGGTGTTTATACTTTATGCGGGACAAACTTATAGCATTTAAGGTAGAGGCGAGCGATGAGAATTTTAAATATCTACCGCTTGTCTTTGATATTATTATTTATTCTTGCTTTTGGTGCAGGGCTTGCGACTTTTTTAGAAAATTTTTATGACACACAAACGGCCAGAGTGCTTGTTTACGAAGCGCTTTGGTACGAGTGTGTTATGTTTGCTTGTACCATTTGTCTAGCCATTAGTATCATAAAAACCAAGATGTATAAAAAATTTGGCGCATTTTTGATACATCTTGCTTTTATCGTTATATTTATCGGAGCTGCGCTTACAAGGTATTTTGGCGAAGAGGGCGTTATGCATCTTAGAACCTTGCAAAGCTCAAATGTAATGCAAAGCGTTAAGCCTTATCTTAGAGTCGAAATGCTTGGAGAAAATTTTAGTTATCCATTAAAATTAAGCTTATTTGGTAAAAACGACTTTGAGTTTAAAAATTTTATAGATGGCAAGGAATTTATAATTAACTTGCTTGGGTATAAAAAAGATGAGAAAAACGCTCCGGCTACGCTTAGTTTAGAGATAAGCTTTAACGGCGAAAAAAAGAGTATTAAACTAAAAGGCGGAGCCGGATATGAGCTGGAGCCTAGTGTACTAAGTTTTGGTGGGCAAGAGGCGAAATTTTACTTTAGTTCAAAGGCTTTAAATTTGCCATTTTCATTAAAGCTTGACGAGTTTATTTTAGAGCGATATGCAGGGCTAAATAGTCCATCATCTTATACAAGTAAAGTAAGTATCGCTGGCAACAAGTACGACATCTCGCTAAATAATCCACTAACGATTGATGGCTATAAAATTTTTCAGTCTTCATACGATCCTGACGAGCTTGGAAGCGCTTTTGAGATCAGCCGTGATCCTGGCAAAATCCCAACTTATATCGGATATTTTTTGCTTTGCCTTGGCTTTGTGGCAAATTTATTTAGTAAAAAGAGCCGATTTTTTAGGCTGCTAAATTTTATAAAAGGTTCGCAAATCGCATTTTTGGCTATCTTGCTTTTAAATGCTACTCCAAATTTTGCTAATGAAAATAATAAAAATTTAGACGCTCATGCAAGCAAATTTGCCAAAATTTTGACTCAAGCTGATAGCAGAATCGCTCCAGCTGGCTCTTACTCAAGAGCTGTGATAAGTAAAATTTCAACCAAAACCACGCTCTTTGGGCTTAGCAGTGAGGAGCTAATGCTCTCTTTTGCCATCTCGCCAAAAGAGTGGATGGACAAAAGGATGGTAAAGATCACAAGCGAGCGCGTGGGCGAGCTTTTGGGTGTTAATGAAAAATTTGCTAGTTTTAACGATATCTTTAACGAAAATGGCGAGTATAAGCTGGCTAAATTTGTAGAAGTTGCAAATGAAAAATCCGCCTCAAAAAGAGATAAATTTGACAACGACGTTATCAAATTTGACGAGAGATTAAATGTCTTGTATCTTGCATTAAAGGGAGAAATTTTAAAATTTATACCAGCTAAAAATGGCGATAAATTAACGTGGCTAGGCGTAAATGAATCCTTTGGCTCAAGCGAAATTTCAAACGAGCTTAAAAGCGTTTTAGGCGCTTATATAGAAAATTTAAGCCTTTGCGTAAAAAGTGGCGAGTGCAAAGAGGCTGATAGGAGTTTGGAGAAAATTTCAAGCTATCAAAGAAGCACTCTAGGCTCTCTTGCGCCAAGCGAGGCAAAGGTGGAGCTTGAGGTGCTTTATAACCAAATGGAAATTTTTAAATTTCTTATATATTTTTACATGATCCTTGGGCTAGTTTCGCTCGCTCTTGGCTTTTATAGGCTATTTTCTGGAAAGAAATTTAGATTTGAAAAAGCGCTTAGCCTTGCATTTTATTTTGGTTTTGCGGTGCATTTGTTAAATTTAGCTCTTCGTGCTTATATCTCAGGACATGCACCTTGGAGTGATGCATATGAGAGCTTAGTGTATATCTCGCTTGCAAGCGTACTAGCTGGAGTTTTATTTTTTAAACATCAAAGCTTTGCTCTTGGAGCTGCTTCACTTTTTGCAAGTGTGAGCTTGCTTGTAGCTCATCTAAATTTTATAAATCCACAAATAACAAATCTAGTTCCAGTTTTAAAGTCATTTTGGCTTAGCGTGCATGTAAGTGTCATCACGGCAAGCTACGGCTTCTTGGGCTTTAGTTTTGTGCTTGGGCTTCTTGGGCTTCTTTTAATGGCTATAAAAAATCAAAAAAACGAGCAAAAGCTTAGTGAGCAGATAAGATACCTCGCCGCAACTAATGAGCTAAGCCTCATCATAGGACTTAGTTTGCTAACTATTGGAAATTTCCTTGGCGGCGTCTGGGCGAATGAGAGCTGGGGTAGATACTGGGGCTGGGACAGCAAAGAGAGCTGGTCGTACATTACGATAATTATTTATGCCATTGTGCTTCATTTAAGATTTATCCCAAGATTAAAAAATATTTTTACCTTTTTAGTAGCTAGCGTGCTCTCTTTTGGTTCAGTTATTTTTACCTATTTTGGTGTAAATTTCTATCTAAGTGGACTTCACTCATACGCAAATGTCGATGGATTTAGCGTTTCAAATTTGCTTTATTTGCTTTTAATGCTCTTGGCTTTGCTAATCGCCTTTGCTTATAGAGGTAAGGATATAAAAGAGATTTAGGAGATATGATGAAAAAGAGTTTAGTTTTATTGTTTGCTTGTTTGGGACTATTGAATGCTGGCTATATCAAAGAGGCTTTAAGTGCAAAAGACGACCACAACAAGCTAGCACAAATTTATGAAGATGCTTGTGACAAAGAGAAAAAGGCATCAGGCTGCTACAATCTAGCTGTGCTTTACAGCAGAGGTGATGGTAACGTCAAAAAGGATGAAGCAAAGGCAGCAATGCTTTATGAAAAGGCTTGTGATCAAAATTTCTCTATGGCTTGCAGCAACCTTGGCTACGTCTATGAAAAAGGCAAAGGGGTGGAGAAAGACCTAGAAAAAGCAGTTAAATTTTATGAAAAGGCTTGTAAGGATAATGAGGGTTGCACAGAGCTTGGCTTGCTTTATGCAAATGGCACCGGCGTGACAAAGGATATTGAAAAGGCAAAAGAGCTTTACGAAAAGGCTTGCAAGGCAGGGGACGGCATAGGATGTAGTAATCTTGGCTATTTGTACGCGCAAGGTGAAGGTGTCGAGAAAGACTATGCAAAAGCCAAAGTAAACTACGAAATGGCTTGTGCAAACGAAGCTGGCATAGGATGTGATAATCTTGGCTTTTTATATGTTTATGCACAAGGCGTTGATCAAAACCTTACAAAAGCGACAAAACTTTATGAGCAAGCGTGTATATATGGATATGAAAAGGGTTGCAACAACTACGCTATCATGCTAGCTGAAGGCAAAGGCGTAAAAGAAGATGTAGAAAAAGCACGTGAAATTTTCACTAGAAGCTGCACAAATGGCTTAAAAGAGGCGTGTGAGAATTTAGAAATTTTAGGAAAGCATTGATGCTTTGATAAAGCCAGGCCAGTGGCATTTAAAGCTTATGTAATATAAAAAATGAGACAAAATACTAAAGGAGATAATATGATTTTACGTTCCATCTTGGGTTCAGCACTACTGGCGAGCCTACTTTTTGGTGCCTCGGCAAATGAGCAAACTGTCAAAATGAAACCGATGTTTCAAAGCGTAGAGCCAAGCAAGGCTACACTAGTAGGAAGCGGTGAGGACAAGGAGTATTGTGCTGTTTGTGGAATGAATTTGGTTAAATTTTATAAGACTAATCACGTATATAACGGCAAGCAAGTAGCATCACTACACTGCCTATACGAGCTAACAGAAGGTAAGATCCCAAGTGATGCACAAGTTGTCGATACTAAAAATCTAAATTTGATCGATGTAAATAAAGCCTTTTATGTCGTTGGTAGTAGTGTCAAGGGCACAATGACTAGAAATAGCAAATACGCTTTCTCAACTGAGGCTGACGCAAAAGAATTTCAAGCAGAAAATGGCGGCGAGATAATGAATTTTGCTAAAGCTTACGAGGTCGCTGGACAAGACTTCGCAGGCGATAATAAAATGATCAAAGCTAAGCGTGAGGGCGGCGTTTACGCACATGGTAAGGAATTTTACGAGGCAAACTGCGACAAAACTGATCCAAAAAGCTTTAAAGCTATCTCTGAGCTAAAAGCTCATCTTAAAAAAGTATGCGATGCAAAAGAGGCTAACAAAGCTCCAGAGTACGACAAGCACTTGCAAGCCGCTGCTCTTTATCTATGGGACGCTCCGGTAAATTTAGGTACTAGCAACCAAGCTTCAAAACCTAAACAAGAAAAAAAACCTGAGAGAATAGTCGTGCCAAAGGGCGCGAGATGTGCGGTATGTGGCATGCTTGTCAAAAATTCTCCATGGGCTACGCTCATCAAAGCAGATGGCAAGGATTATTATTTTGATGGCGTAAAAGATATGGCACAATTTTACTTTGCGGATGGCAAAATGAAAGATGCTTATGTGAGTGATTATTACACGCTAGAAAAGCTTGATGCAAAAGATGCGTTTTATGTTCATGGCTCAAACGTTTATGGACCAATGGGTGATGAGTTTATCCCATTTAAAGATGAAGCAAAGGCATGGAGCTTTTTAAAAGATCATGCCGGCAAAGGTGTCATAAGATTTGACGAGATAAAGAATTTTATCGGTAAATAGTGTGAAATTTCTAGTTTTTTTGGCGTTATTTTTTGGACTCTCTTATACGCTTTTGGCGGCACACTATCTTAGCTTTGATCATAAAGCAAAGCAAGATGAGCTAAGAGAAATTTCTAAAATAACAAGAGCAAATGCTGCTTTTAGTTTTAACCAAAAGGGGCAAAAAGGCTTTGTCTATGATAGGTAAAAATTTTATAAACTACGCTGTGGTTCTGCTTTTTAAAGATAGGAAGGATTACCTTTTTAGCTTTTGCCTCTTTGCACTCATTATCTTTGTGCTAAGCTCGGTACTTTTTATCTCTGGATCGATCCAACATGATCTTATAAATTTAGTAAAAGATAGATCAAGTATCGTAGTGAGTGCATTTCGCGCTGGTAAAAATGATCTAATGCACCCTGGCTATATCTACGATATCTCGAAGATCGATGGAGTAAGCGATGTAAGGGGCGTAGTTGATGGAGAGTACTACTTCGTTCAAAAGCGTATTTGGTTCCATCTATATGAAGATGATAGCTTAAAAGAGGATGAGATGATCGTCGGAGAAGGTGTAAAGGCAGCGATGAATGAGCTTTACTACGATGAGAGCTTTAATTTTCTAACTGAAGAGCGCATGATACCAGTAAAGATAGTAAAAACCATGCCAAAACAAAGCGGACTTATCACAAATAACGCCATATTTTTGCACCCAAAAACGCTAAGGGCTATCTTAAATTTAAAAGATGAAGAGTACACAAAGCTCTATGTCGATGTGCCAAATAGCGAAGAGATCAGCCAAGTGGCTTTAAAGATTGAGAATTTATATCCAAACTCATTTGCCATTAGCATAGAAGATGAGGTGGCAAACATTAGACATCTTTATTACTATAAGGGTGGAATTTTTATGAGTATTTATGTTAGCGTTATGCTAATATTTTTCGTACTGCTTAAAAACCAAATTTCACTTGCTTACGGAAGTAAAAAGCGCGAGATAGCCATTTTGCGAAGTATCGGCTTTAGTATAAAAGAGATCATATTTTTAAAATTTATACAAAATTTCATCGTTAGCGTTAGCGCATTTTTGCTTGGCGTTATGTTAGCTTATCTCTTTGTATTTGTTTTTAATGCTCCTTTTTTAAAGGGGATATTTTTAGGTGATGAGCTTTTAAATTTTACAAATTTCACGCCTATTTTGGAGTTTGATAAGCTCTTTTTGATCTTTGTCTTTGGCGTCATACCATTTTTGGCATTCGTGCTTATCCCGTCGTGGCGTGTGGCGTGTGGCGACATAAATGAGGGGCTAAAATGATAAATGTAAGAGGCGTTAGCCTAGTCTATAACCAAGGCAAACAAAACGAGTTTTGCGCTCTAAAAAATATAAATTTAGACGTTAATAACGGCGAGTTAGTGATACTAAAAGGCGTTAGTGGAAGTGGTAAAAGCACTCTGCTCTCGCTCATAGCCCTACTTCAAAAGCCAACTAGCGGAGAGATTTTGATAGACGGCACTAACATCGCAAAGCTGCCTGACACGTTTTGCTCTGAGTTTAGGCACAAAAGGCTTGGGCTTGTCTTTCAAAATTTTAACCTCATCGAGGGTTTAAGCGTCTATGAAAATTTGTTAGCTCCGTTTGCTCTAACAAATTTCAAGGCAAACGTGCGTGAAGAGATGATAAAAAAGGCTCTAAACCTTGCAAATATCTCTCACAAAAGAGATGAAAACGTATCAAATTTAAGCGGTGGCGAACGCCAAAGATGTGCGGTGGCTAGGGCTTTGTCAATGGACGCTGATATCATTTTGGCTGATGAGCCAACGGCAAATTTAGATAGGCAAAATGCGCGCGCATTTTTAGGATTGCTAGAGTCATTTAAAGCGCTTAAAAAAAGCGTTATAGTTGCCACTCACGATAGCATTTTTGATGAGCTAAGTGCAACAGATAGGGTTGTCAGCTTGCAAAACGGAGAGATAGTATGAGTGTCTTTTTATCAAACGCCGTTATTGCCTTTTTGTTAGCAGAGTTTGTACTTTTGGTTTTGATGAGCATTTCGCTCTTTTACGTCGTTAGGATCGTGAGGTCGTGGGATTACAACGCGCTAACATCGCTTCAATACTCGCTTGAAAAACAAAACTATCTTGTAAATACTATCTTGCTTTTTTGCGTCTGTATAAAGATCGTATTGTTTATATTTTTTGCACTTTGCCTAAATGAACTCTCTGATATTGTGCCTGGTGCTATGTGTTCAGCTGGCGTGATTGGCTCAAATAAATTTGGTGGCATATTGATGCTCACTAAAATTTTGCTGATCTTTGGGCTTGGTATTTGGCTGGTTATAAATAAGCTTGACTTGCAGGCTCTAAATTTCCCTTATCTAAAGAAAAAATATGTCATTTTTATCTGCCTTTTTGTTATGATACTACTTGAGCTTGGTATAGAAATTTCGTTTTTTTACAATATCCCACTAAAAGTGCCGGTCTTTTGCTGTTCTGTTACTTTTCAAGCTCCAAAGCTACCATTTGGCTATACAAATTTTGGCTTAGTAAGCGTATTTTATGTACTATTTTTTGTTATTTTGGTGCTAAATTTTTTAAAGCAAAGTATGGCGAGCTTTGTGGCAAATTTGTTGTTTTTGGTGCTTAGCTACTATGCCATTACTTACTTTTTTGGCCTTTACGTTTACGAGCAACCAAACCATAAATGTCCATACTGCATGCTAAAAGGTGACTATTTTTATGTTGGCTACCTTATCTGGGACAGTTTGTTTCTTGGTGTATTTTACGGTCTTATGCCATATCTTGTTGAGATCATCACAAAGACAAACTACTCACACAAGCTTAAATTTTCATCGATCTGGTTAGGTGTTTGCGTGTTGATATGCTCGCTTTATGTACTCAAATACTATTTGTTAAGAGGATTTTTATTTTGATAAAACAAATTTTTTCTTTGTGTTTGTTAGCTCTAGTTTTAGCTGTACTTGCCTATAATGCCGACATAAGCGACGATAAAATTTTAGTTTTAAATAATGGCAAATCAGAGCCGATCGAGCAACTTACGCCAAATAAATTTATATGTTATGAGAGTAGGACGCTTATCGCTGATAACAACGACACAGCCCAAGCCATCATGCCAAATGGCGACATCTACTTCTTTAACGACATCACAAATTCTTTCATCTGGTATATGGCTGAAAAAGATAAGGAGAAGATCAAACTATATATCTATTCAAGAGATACAAATCGCTACATCCTAGCGCAAAATGCGTGGTATTCAAGGGTTGATATCACGCCTATGGGATACGGCATAGGGGCGTACGAGTTTCACACATATGGCATAAACGACAACTACTTTAAAGAGGTCTTGCTCTACGCAGCACGAGGTGAGACGCTACTAAATCCATATATAAACATCCTACTTTCAGAAAATAAGATATAAATTTATGAAGCTCTAAATTTGCTAGAACCCTGTTGGATTATTTTTAGTATTAAAGGCCTTTTTCGTTTAACTTTTTATAAACGTCACACCCTGGTTGAAGCCCTAATTCGCAAGCTTTATAAAAATATTCTTTTGCTATGTGGTAGTTCTTGTTTTGCGCCTTTGCCTTTTAGATAAAAAGCTCCTAAATTAAAACAACCGCGATTGTATCCATTATTGCAAGCTTTTTCATATAATTCTAGGGATTTACTGTAGTCTTGCTCCTACACCTTGACCATCCTTGTATAATTCCTAAATTATGACAAGCATAGGTAACATTATCGTCGTAAGTTTTTGCCATTGTTTAGTTGCTTTATCATAAGTCACCTTTATTGAGCTTCAAGTCTAAGCTCAATAAAGATCCTTACAAAGACTGGTAGCTAGTAAAATAATGGATAAAAGAACAGCCTTTTTCTTTTTTCTCCATTTTTGTAAATTTATTGTTGTTTTGGTTTAGCTTGTCTTCTTTTATTATAGGAACAAGCCAAATTTAGTATCTAACGTTATTAACCTTTAAAAAATCTCTTAGGTCTTCGTATTCGCTGTTTTCAAAGTAGCGCCATTTGCCAGGCTTTAGCATATCAAGACTAACGCGCCCAAAGCTAACTCTTTTTAGATCCATAACTTCAAGGTCAAAGTAGCCAAAGAAGCGGCGTAGTTCTCTGTTTTGCCCCTCGTTGATGATGACCTTTAGTTTTGTGTAGCCACCACTTGAGCCAAAGACTTTGTAGGCTAGAAATGGCTTAAATTCCATTGATTTTATAGTGGTTTTTGCGTGAGCGCCTTTGGTAGCATCCTTGGCAAAAAAGCCATTTGTCATAGCCTCAATCACCTCTTTTGTCACCTCGCCTTTTACCTTTAGATAGTATTCGCGCTCTAAGTCGCTATTCATCAAAGCTGTGGCGATTGCTGGAGCGTCAGTTAGTAAAAGTAGCCCTTCACTTGCATAGTCTAAGCGTCCTACGCTAACAAATTTTGCAAATTTCTTATCTAACGTGTCGTAGATCGTCTTTCGTCCGCGGTCATCTTTTTTGCTAACTAGCTCGCCCTTTTGTTTGTGATAAACGATAACGGTAAATTCTTTTTTTAGCTTTATCAAACGGCCATTTATACGCACTTTGTCATCTTCATCCACGCTTGTAGCAAGGTCGCTAACCACACGCCCTGCTACGCTAACCTTACCAGCTTTTATCAGCTCATCTGCCTCACGGCGTGAGTAGTTTGTGTTGTGTGAGATAAATTTATTTAGTCTTGTTTTTTCCATTTTTATAGTCCTAAACTTGCAAGGTCGTGGATGTGTAAAACTCCAACAGGTACGCCATCTTCAACAACGACAAGAAGCTGAATTTTATATTTTTCTATCAAGGCTAATGCATCCACAGCTAACATTTCCTTGTCGTTTATCTCTTTTGGATGCAATGTTGCAAATTTCATTGCTGGCTCGTCTAGGTCAAAGTCCTCTCGCATAAGTGCACGCCTAAGATCGCCATCGCTTAAAATAGCATCTAAGACACCATCTTTATCGACGATTAGGACCGTGCCAAGTTTACCGTGCGTCATAGTATCGATTGCTTTTTCTAAGCTCGCATTCCAGCGAACTATCGGTAAATTTTCGCTTCTCATCACATCTTTTACCTTTAAAAATAGCCTCTTTCCAAGGCTGCCACCTGGATGAAAATTTGCAAAGTCCTCTTTTTTAAAGCCTCGCTTTTGCATCAAACAAACAGCTAAGGCATCACCAAGAGCTAACGTTAGCGTAGTTGATGCCGTTGGAGCAGCGTTTAGTGGGCAGGCCTCTTTTTCTACGTCTATACCGATAAATGCATCGCTAAATTTACCAAGTGAACTTGTTTTACTCCTTGCCATTGCGACGATCTTTACACCAAAGCGCTTTACATGAGGTAAAATTTTGATAAGCTCATCGCTTTCGCCACTAAAGCTAATGGCTAACAAAACATCATCCTTTTCTATCATACCAAGGTCACCATGCATAGCCTCTGTTGGATGCAAAAAAAAGCTTGGCGTACCAGTACTAGCAAGCGTGGCAGCGATCTTTGCGCCTACATGACCGCTCTTGCCTACGCCTGTTACTATGACCTTGCCTTTTGTATTAAATATCAAATTTACAGCATCTTCTATCTCTACGCTTTTAGCATGTCTTAAAAGCTCGTTTGCTTCTATCTTTAAAACTTCGGCTGCGATTTGGTTGATTGTTTGCATAAATTTCCCCTACATTAGATAGATGATCGGCACGATAGTTGGGTACTTTTTGACCTTTCTAAAGATGTGCTTTCTAATCACTTGGCGCACTTGTGACTCAAGCAATCTACCATCTTTTAAAAGCTCCTCTTTGACATTGCTTAAAAACTGCGTCAAAATTTCTTGCATCTCTTTGCTAAACTCCGCATCTTGTTTGTTACCCACAAGGCCGTAGCTAATAACGCGAGGCTTGTTTATAAGCTTTGCGCCATGACGCGAAATTTGAGCGATTATCATGACTACACCTGCTTCAGCAAGGTTTTGTCTATCGATGACGACATCGTCTGAAATTTGTTTATTTATTTGATTGTCTATGAAGACTTTACCAGTTTTTACCGTTTTTACACGTTTTAAGTATTTTTGACAGATCTCCATTTGATCGCCATCACTCATTAGATAGATGTTTCTCTCGTCTACGCCGCAGCTTATAGCTGTCTCTTTGTGCTTTGCGATATGATTGTACTCGCCATGCACCGGTAAGAAAAATTTTGGTTTTATGAGGCGAAGCATCAGCTTTTGCTCTTCTTGTGCTGCGTGACCGCTGACGTGGATCTCGCTAAAGTCTTGATAAGCGACGCTTGCGCCTGATTTTATTAGGAAATTTAATACAGTTGAGATACTGCTTTCATTGCCAGGGATCGCCTTTGAGCTGATGATGATCTGATCGGTTGGTTTTATTTTGATGTATTTGTGTTCGTCGGTAGCCATTCGGTAGAGCGCGCTCATAGTCTCACCTTGAGAGCCTGTGGTAACGATCAGCACCTCGTTATCTTTAAATTTGCCAACCTCGTTTGCATCGATAAAAATTTTCTTATCAAGTTTGATGTAGCCAAGCTCCATTGCAGTATATAAATTTCTCTCCATTGATCTACCGATGACACAGACTTTGCGGTTATATTTTAGCCCCCACTCGATTGCCTGATAAACGCGGTGGATGTTTGAGCTAAATGTGCTCATTATCACGCGTCCTTTGGCCTTTGAGAATATCGCATCAAAGGTTTTGCCCACGCTACTTTCGCTTTTGGTAAATCCTTCGCGGTAGCTATTTGTGCTATCACTCATTAGACATAATACGCCTCTTTCGCCGTAGTATGCAAGTCTGCCAAGATCTGTCGGATAGCCGTCGATCGGCGTATGGTCGATCTTAAAGTCACCCGTATGGATGATGGTGCCCGCCTTTGTCGTGATAGCAAGTGCTGAAGCATCGATGATAGAGTGAGTTATGTGTATCCACTCAACCTCAAAGTCGCCTATCAAGTACGGCTTGCGCTTTTCGACAGAGCGGAAAAGCGAGCGCTCCTGCTTTAAGCCGTGCTCTTCAAATTTATTATTTATCATACCTAGCGGTAACGGCGTGGCGTAAATCAGAAATTTAAACTCTTTGTAAAAATATGGCACTGCGCCGATGTGATCTTCGTGCGCGTGAGTGATGATGACGCCTTTTATTTTATCTTTTATTTTTCTAACATAGTCAAAGTCTGGGATGAGGATATCCACGCCGTGCATACTCTCGCTTGGAAAGCTCATACCGATATCAACAATGATAGCACTGGTTTCGGTTTCAAAGATAGTCATGTTTCCGCCGATCTCGCCAAGACCGCCAAGTGGAGTTATGCGAATTTTATGTTCGCTTGAGTTTAGATACTTCATCGGCTCCAGACGAAGCTCGTGAACGGCCTTGTTTGCCACCATTGCACTTGCAATATCTTGCTGCCACTGCTCATTACCATTTAGTTTTGCAGGTAAATTTTTCTTTGGCTTTTTAGCCTTTTTTGGTTTATCTTTTTGTTCTTGTGTTTTGGTTTTTGTTTCTTGTGATTCTTGTTTTTGCTCTTTTGGCTTATTATTTTCGCCATTTTTGTTTTGATTTTTATTGTTTCTTGGTTTTTTTGGGCGAGAATTTTGGCTCTTTGGCTCGGCGTGCGTTTCAGTTTCAGCTTGCTCTGCTGCAAAGAAGTTATCTATCACGCTTTTGCTTGCTAGTGAAGCTTGCTCGGTAATTTCGCTTTCTTGTTTTGGTTTGTTTTTTGGTCTAAATCTTCGTCTTTTGTTGTTTTTGCTTTGATTAGTTACAACTTTCTCTTCGTTTTTGTCGTTCATTATCTTCCTTTAATCTTTCAAATACTTTTAGATAAGAATCGACATCTAGCTCGTGTGGACGCAAATTTTGGTTTAAAGCTAGGCTTTCAAAAATTTCTTCTAACGCATTTTTGTCAAAATTTGTAGATAAATTTTTCAAAAGCGTCTTTCTTGGCGAAGCAAACGCAGCTCTTAAAAATACTTTAAAAGCCTCGTATTGTTTTGCATCTTTGAAAATCCCGTCTTTGCCAAAAATCTTTTTTGTTTTTTGTAGTTTGATGACTGAAGATGTGACCTTTGGGGGTGGATTAAAAAGCTTTGCATCCACATCAAACAAAAGCTCACACCTGCCTTGGAGTGAAGCTAGGATTGATAAGGCGCTAAATTCTTTATCCTTGCTCTTTGCACTAAATTTAATAGCAACCTCTTTTTGTATCATCACGATAAGCCCAAGGCATTTTTCGTCATCTATCGCATTTAGTATCATCTTCGTAGCAACGTAATAGGGTAAATTTGCGACCAAAAAGTAGTTCTCGCTACTTAGTCCACCCTCTTGCTGCCACTGCTCTAATGCATCTTTACAAAAAAGTTTTAATTGTCCATTTTGGATCTCATTTGCAAATTTGACCTTTAAAATTTGAAACAGCTCACAATCTATCTCAAAACAGGTTGTCTTATAAATTTGCAAAAGTCTAAATGTCAAATCACCTAAGCCAGGCCCAATTTCAACGACGTTTGCTACGTCCTTGGGTATCGCTTGGATGATCTTGTCTAGTGTCGCTTTGTCTTGTAAAAAATTCTGTCCAAAGTGCTTTTTTGCCTTTATCATAGCCGCGATATTAGCCAAAAATTACTTATACAATGATTACAAGTTTAGTTTAATCATATATAAAATGGACTATAATCACTAAATAATAACGAAATAGGGCATAAATTTGAGCAAGGCAAATACCTTAAAATACTTTTTATTATCACAATATTTAGAGCCAAAAACCTTAGACGAGCCAAAAAAGACAAATACCAAATTTAAAAAATCAATAGACCTTGACATCGCAAATTTCGATGAGGAATTTATGCAAATTTTAAGAGTATTTGATAGCTCGCTTTTAAAAAATGGTATAGAAATTTCGATTTATGGCGGCATTTTTGAGACTGACTTGCTTGCTATTTATATCTCAAAGCTAGCAAATATTAAATTTGAAAAAAAGCAAATTTTAGATGAGCTACGCTCTGAGCAAACGAGCTTTGATAAGGCATTTTGCTATAAATTTAAGCTTGCCGGTGATTTGGTATTTTGCAAAAATGAGCAAAGTTTTGCTTTAAAAGATGTAAATTTGGATGATGATTTAACTCCATTTTTTACACCAAACTCATCTGATGATCTTTTTATCTCAACAGCTCCTTGGGCAATGGCTCGTCTAAATCATCTAAAGGAGATAAGCCAAAGTGATTTTAGCAAAGAGTGTGAGCGCATAAAAGACAAGCTATCTATTTATAAAGAAAAAATGGAATTTGGTAAATATATAAAGCTTATAAACGATGAGCTAAAAAGTGCACTTAAAACACCATTTTGTAATGATTTCTTAAGGCTTGAAGTAAAGATCATAAATCCAAATTTTAAAGAAAATGATAGCCTTTTAAATAGCTTTTTCATAGATGATATAAATTTGCTTATAAAATTTTACGAGTCAGGCAGGACGCATGAGCTAACGGATCAATTTATAGACGAGGGTAGTGAGAATAAATTTGAAAGACTTGATGTAAGAGATGAGCAAAATAAAAGGTTTGTTAGAGATTTTTTTAAAGCAGAAGAGTATCCAAGATCGGCCTTTGCTAGCGATTTTGCTTTAAATTTCTCGCAGCAAATTGCTGTTAATAACATCATTAAAAAAATTAAAGAAAAAAGTGGTGGAATTTATAGCGTAAATGGCGCTCCAGGCACTGGTAAAACAACGCTTTTAAAAGATGTAATGGCTGAAGTTGTTACGCTTAGAGCGATGAAGCTCGCACAAATGAGTAGACATGATATCTTTGCACCAGTTCGAGATAGTAGCGATAAGGTGCTTTATTTTACTCTAAATAAAGAACTTCAGGGCTACGAGATGGTTGTTAGCTCTTGCAATAACGGTGCGGTTGAAATTTTAAGTAAAGAGCTTAGCCAACTAAAAAGTATCGGTAGTTACGCAGGCGAGATTGATTATTTTAAATTTATAGCTACAAGGCTTCTCTCGGCCGATGAAAAGACAAATTTTGGAGAAAAATCTTTTATCTCAAAACCTGCATGGGGGCTTTTTTGCATACCTCTTGGCTCAAAGCAAAATAAGTCAAATTTTGTTTTTAACGCGATTAATGGCGTAAAGATCGAAAAAACGCATAGTCAGTTTGAAGACATTTCAAAAGAATTTAAAGAATTTATAGAACAAGATGGCTTTTTAATGGGGCTTGGCAAGTATTTGGCTACCGACGAAGGAGTTGATGATTTTGATATGGCAAAGGAGAAATTTAATCAAGCCCTACATGAAGTAAATCTACTTTTTAGTGAGATCAGGATCAAAGAAGAGGAGCTAAAAAGTATAAATAGTGAGCTTATAAATATCGATAAAAGACTTGATAACTATAATTCAGCAAGGCAAATAGACGAGCTTTTAAAACCACTAATAGATGAACTAGATTTGAGCAAAAATGAGCTAGAGCAAAAGGCTACGGAAGCTAACGAGCTAACAAAGCTTATCGGACGAAATGAAATTTTGCAAGAGTATCTGAGTGCGCCTATAAAGCCATCATTTTTTATTTTCCAGCAAATTTTAAAGACGCAAGCTTTTGAAAAATATAATAATGAAGCGCAAAAAGTTAGTGAGATAAATCTCCAAATAGCTGAGCAAAATTTGAAAGCAAATAAGCAAAATAGTGAAAATAAAGAGAAGAATGAAGCAAAATTAAACGAACTAAAAGCTCAAATAACTCAGCTTGAAGAGAAAATTTTAGAACTTAACACCAAGATAGACCATCTAAACAAGCTTAATGATGACTTTATTAGACGTCAAAAATTAATTGGTAGAAGTGAAGAACTTGATAGCTTTTTAAACGGTAGCTTTAATCAGAGTAATGAAGAAATGCAAAAGAGTATGCCATTTATGATGGAGCTTGGCCTTGATGGAAAATCCCACAAGACGAAGCTTTTTAACGCAAGAATCAAGCTTTTTAAAGAAGCGCTTAATCTGCATAAAGCCACTATCTTTGCTTGCAAAGAAGCTGTTAGAACAAATTTACGAGCTCTTAGCGTTATATTTAATGATGAAAAGATGGCTGAGAAAAACGGGCTTGAGGCTAAAGATAGACGTGAAATAATAAAAGGATTATTTTTACTAACGCCAGTTGTTAGTTCTACTTTCGCATCTTTTAATAATACCTTTAAAGAGCTACTAAATGGTGATATAGGCTTGCTCTTAATAGATGAAGCAGGGCAGGCAAATTTAACTAACGCATTAGGTGCACTGCTTCGTTCAAACATGGCTGTTGTAGTTGGTGATCCACTTCAACTTGAGCCTGTTGTAACATTACCACCAGCTTTAAATAATGCTATTTTGCGCTACTGTGATGCAAAGGATGAGTTTAATCTACTAAAATCATCAGTTCAACTTCGAGCCGATAAAGTACAAAATATTGGTACATATATAAAAGGAGAGGGTAAGTCCATTTGGGTTGGTTCGCCACTTATCGTTCATAGAAGGTGTGCCAACCCTATGTTTAAAATTTCAAACGAAACGACATATGATGATATGATGATACTTGGTAGAAATAGTGAAAGTAAACTTAGTGACCCCAACATCAAAACAGAATGGATTGATGTTAGTAGTGATGAATGGATAGGTAACTATAATAAAGCCGAAGGTATGATCGTTGAAGAGCTTTTAGATGGTAAGCTAGCCAAGCTAAAAGATAGTGTTAAAATAATAACACCTTTTAAAGATGTTTGTAAAAATTTAAAAGGGGCTGGTACCATTCACACCATGCAAGGCAAAGAAGCTGATGTTGTTATCTTTGTCCTTGGCGGTGCTACAAAAGGTGCTAGAGCATGGGCTGCTAGTACGCCAAATTTACTAAATGTAGCACTAACAAGAGCAAAAGAGGTTGTTTATATAGTTGGTAACCGAGAAAATTGGTCTAATTTGCCATATTTTGAGGTAGCAGCTAGAAAAATAGATAAAGGACAGATTTGAATCATTTTGCAAAACGTATAATCCCATGCCTTGATGTAAAAGATGGCAGAGTCGTAAAGGGTGTAAATTTCGTAGGACTTGTCGATGCTGGTGACCCAGTCGAGATAGCTAAAAGATACAACGACGAGGGTGCTGACGAGCTTTGCTTTTTGGATATCACAGCCTCTCACCTTGGTCGTGATACGATAGTTGATGTCGTAAAAAAGGTCGCAAGTAAGCTTTTTATCCCACTAACAGTTGGTGGCGGTATACGCACGATAGATGATATCTCTCGGCTTTTAAATGCGGGCTGCGACAAGGTGAGCCTAAACTCATCGGCGATAAAAGATCCAAATTTGATCGACGAAGCGGCTAAGAAATTTGGCTCACAGTGTGTCGTTGTGGCGATCGACGCTAAAAAGATCGAAAATGGTTATAGCGTTTTTATAAATGGTGGCAGGATCGATACTAAAAAAGATGCTTTTTCTTGGGCAAAAGAGGTCGAGTCGCGCGGAGCAGGGGAGATATTGCTAACGTCTATGGATAACGACGGCGTCAAGCAGGGCTTTAGTCTGGAGCTAACAAAGATATTTAGTGCGCTTTCTATACCGACTATCGCAAGCGGTGGCGCTGGTAAGATGGAGCATTTTAAGGATGCTTTTGAGTCTGGGGCTGATGCATGTTTGGCTGCTTCGATATTTCACTTTGGTGAGATCGAGATAAAAAAGCTAAAAGAGTATCTCAAAGCAAATGGCGTTGAGGTTAGGCTCTGATGTTAGTTATCTCTGCTGGAAAAAACGAAATCTTTGACTTTGCTTTGCCAATGGGTGTGGGGCTAGTTGATATGGCGATAAATTTGACAAAGTTTTTGCAAAAAAGATCGTGCGTGGGAGCAGATGAAAAGAGTATAAATTTAAAAAATATTGACCCGCACTACCTCGCAAAGATCGAGGCTAAATTTGCAAACTCATCAAACCCAGAGCTGCAAAATCTAAGCCAAAATTTGTCAAAAAATCCTGAACGAAATTTGTATCAGATGCCAGAAAAAATAGTTTTCGTTGGCTCGGCAGGTCTTTATAAAGATGGTGAAATTTTACAAATTTATGAAAGCTCGGTTGGGGCAAATATTGAAATTTCTAGCGTAGAAAATAGATCTTATTCACCAATTGAGTGTGAAATTTCTTCTATCGTTTCACGTGGAACTATCAAAATAAATTCGTCAAATTTCATAACGACAGACAAAAATTTGGCCCATAAAATGTTTGAAAAGGGCTATTTTTTAGAAAATATGGAGTTTTTTTCTGTTCTAAAAGTGGCTCAAATTTTTAAAATCCCTGCTTATGGAATTTTCATAGCGACAAATTTTTGTAATAAAAATGCACATGCTGATTTTGTAAAAAATCACGTAGAGGCCAAGAAAATTCTAACAAAATATATAAAGGAAAATATGTGATAAATTTGCTTGATCTTAGTATCGATGAGCTAAAAGAGTTAGTTTCTCCACCATTTAGAGCAACACAAATCTACGAGTGGATATATAAGAAAAATGCAACCGATTTTAGCCAAATGCTAAATTTGCCTAAAGATATGCGTCAAGATCTGGCTGAAAAATTTTATATCGATCCTTTAAAATGTGTAAAATTTGAGCAAAGTAGCGACGGCTCTATCAAGTATCTTCTTGAGCTAAAAGATGGGCTAAAGATAGAGAGTGTTTTGCTGCCGATGAAAGAGGAGATTAGTGATGAGAATGGAAAGGTCAGTCGCCATGCTCGTTATACGGTTTGTGTTAGTTCACAGGTTGGCTGTAAAATGGGATGTGCTTTTTGTCTAACAGCAAAAGGCGGGCTTGTCAGAAATTTGACTGCAGGCGAGATCGTAGGGCAAATTTTATGGATAAAAAGAGAGAATAACATACCATACGAGAGGCGTATAAATGTCGTTTATATGGGTATGGGTGAGCCACTTGATAATCTTACTAATGTTAGTAAAGCTATCAAAATTTTAGCTCTTAACGAGGGTCTAGCCATATCGCCACGTCGTCAAACCATTTCAACTAGTGGCCTTGGTAGCCAGATAAAAAAGCTTGGTGAGATGGATCTTGGTGTGTTATTGGCCATATCGCTTCATGCTGTTACTAATGAGCTTAGAAGCCGCCTAATGCCGATAAATAAGGCATATAACATCGAGGCTGTTATGGATGCTGTTAGGGGATTTCCTATCGATATGCGAAAGCGTGTAATGTTTGAATACCTTGTTATCAAGGATTTAAACGATAGCGTGAGCGATGCTAAAAAGTTAGTAAAATTACTTCATGGCATAAAAGCGAAGGTAAATCTTATATATTTTAACCCGCATGAAGGTAGTGAATTTGGACGGCCTGAGCTTACCAGTATGCTAAAATTTCAAGAATATCTAAGAGATCATGGTGTCACTTGCACGATCAGACAGAGCAAAGGGCTTGATATAAGTGCAGCTTGCGGACAGCTAAAACAGCGAAATGAAAATCCTAAATTTAGAGCTAACGTTAGCGATAAGAGTGCAGTTAAAGCAGAAGAAAAACCAACTAACGATAAAACTAACGTGAGTAAAAAATGACAGCTCTTGATATCGCCGAGATAATTTTTATAGTGTTGGTTGCTGGCATTGGACTTGGGCTGATCATAAAAGTTTTGAAAGAGGAAAATAAAACTTCAAAATAAAATCTGAAAATTTGGCATGAAATTTTGTAGGTGAAAAACAAAAACACAAATTTGATTGCCAAAATTTAATTCACAATGCGGCGACACTAAAAATCTAATTCTATCTTTTAATAGAAATTCTATTTCAAATTTAAAAGCAAAATTATGAAAAATTTTTATAGATTATTTTTACTAGAAAGAGTTTTTAAAATTTAAATAGTTTAATTATTTGCTTCTTTTGCAAATTTATAAAACTCATTTTCGGCGTCAAATTTACTCTTTATCTTGTAAAAAATATCATCAAATTTAAATGAAATTTCGTCCGAGTGAAGCAAGAGCCTTTTTGCTCCAGTTAAATTTATCCGTTCACGCTCGCTCATCTCTTTATCTAAAATTTTCTCTATCTGCAGGCGTGACAAACCATAAAGTGGTTCACCAAGTATCTTGTGTTTCACATGAAACAAATGTAAGCGAATTTGATGCTGCCTGCCAGTGAGAGGAATAGCCCGAAGTAAAGTCGTATCGATATCGTCAAAATATCTGATCGGCAAAATTTTAGTCACAGCACTCTTGCCATTTTCACAAATTTGCATCCGCATTTTCACATCGTCGTAGTTATTTGCTAGATTCATTTTGGCATCGATCGTAAATTCTCGCTCGATCTTACCTTGTACCATCGCAACGTAGCTTTTAAAAACCTCTCTATTTTCAAAAATTTTCTTTAGTTTAATCGTAGAATTTCTATCTTTGCCCACGACTATCACGCCGCTCGTCTCAAAATCAAGCCTATGTGCCACGCTCGCATCTCGTCCAAAAAGCGTATAAATTTCATCATTTAGCGAGTATTCGCAGTGTCTACCATTTGGATGGCTCAGCATGCCACTTGGCTTGTCAAATACCGCAAAGCTCTCACACTCAAAGATCGGCTTAAGTCCCTTTGGCTCCGCCTCATAGTCGATCAAAAAAATATCGCCACACAAAATGGCATTTTTCTCACTCACGACACTACCGCCACATATCAGCCTACCTTTATCTATGAGGCGCTGGGTTTGGCTCATGTTAAAGCCATTTTGCAGTAAAATTTCGTAAGCTTTTTGGTGATCTGCAGTGACGATAAATTTATTTACGTAGGGCAAAAATGATCCTTTGAAAAAACGAGCGAGCTATCTTAAGCCTAAATTTATAAGCGTATAACCGACATTTCAGCCCGGATTTTATATAATCAAAACTTAAATTTAGAGAAATTGCACGACGTGATTTCTGGCTCAAAAAGCCAAATTTATACTTTCAGGACAAAAGCAAACTAACACAAAAGGTTCAACAATGGTCGAAAGATACTCACGCAAAGAGATGGCTGAAAAGTGGAGCATACAAGCAAAATACGACGCTTGGCTCAAGGTAGAAAAAGCTGCCGTTAAAGCTTGGAATAAGCTTGGCTTTATAAGCGACAGCGACTGCGAGAAAATTTGCAAAAACGCTAAATTTGAAGTGGCTCGCATCGACGAGATAGAAAAGACGACAAAGCACGACGTCATCGCATTTTTAACAAGCGTCAGCGAGAGCCTTGGCGAGGAGAGCAGGTTTGTGCACTACGGCATGACCTCAAGCGACTGCATCGACACAGCCGTCGCACTTCAGATGAAAGAGAGCTTAGAGCTCATCATCAGCGACGTAGAGGAGTTCATGCAGGCGGTCAAAAACAGAGCAAATGAGCACAAGCACACGCTCATGGTTGGCAGAAGCCACGGCATCCATGGCGAACCGATAACTTTTGGCCTTGTACTTGCCATCTGGTACGACGAGATCGCAAGGGCGCTTAAGCTCATCAAAGACGCAAAAGATACGATCAGCTACGGCAAACTCTCAGGCGCTATGGGAAATTTAGCCCACGCTCCTATGGAATTTGAAGAGCTAACTTGCGAGGAGCTAGGTTTAAAAGCTGCCCCAGCCTCTAATCAAGTGATCCAGCGCGACCGCTACGCCCACGTGGTGAGTGCTATGGCTATCTTGGCTTCTACTTGCGAGAAGATCGCAGTTGCCATTAGGCACTACCAAAGGACAGAAGTTTATGAGGCGGAGGAGTACTTTAGCCCAGGGCAAAAGGGCTCAAGCGCGATGCCACACAAACGCAATCCAGTCCTTAGCGAAAATATCACCGGCCTTTGCAGGGTGCTACGCTCATACGTCACGCCTTCTCTTGAAAACGTCGCACTTTGGCACGAGCGCGACATCAGCCACAGCTCGGTTGAGAGATTTATCCTGCCAGATATGTTTATCACGGCTGATTTTATGCTGGTTCGTATCAAAAATTTGATAGCAAATTTAGTCGTATACCCAGAAAATATGATGAAAAATTTAAATTTAACAGGCGGCCTAGTCTTTTCACAGCGCGTGCTTTTACAGCTACCACAGCGTGGAATTTCTAGAGAGGACGCCTATAAGATCGTTCAGCGCAATGCTATGAAGGTCTGGGCAGACTTGCAAGAGGGCAAAAAAGCGATCGACGAGCAAGGCCACAGCCTGTTTTTACAAAATTTACTAAACGATGAGGACCTAACTAAGAGCCTTAGCAAAGATGAGATCAAAGAGTGCTTTGACTACAACTACTACACTAAAAACGTAGATAGAATTTTCGCCAGAGTTTTTGGCAAGTAAATTTAAATGCAAGAAGCAAATTTATGCTTCTTGCTTCAAGACATCGCTTCAAAAATTTTTACAATCATTTTAAAATAAGATTAATTTTTTAATTTTTAAAAATAAAATATTATTTTTTGAGTCAAATTTTATATCTAAAATCACTTTTTAAACAAAGAGAGTTTTTATCTCCTTTTGGATAAAATCCCAAATTAAAATTTAACATGGAGAGATATTTTTGAAAGTTATAAAACGTAATGGCAGAACAGAAGAGCTTGATATAAGTAAGATCAAAAAATACACAAACGAAGCAGTTCTTGGACTAAGCAACGTAAGCCTTAGCGAGCTTGAAGTAGACGCGAAAATCCAGTTTAGAGATATGATCACGACTGAGGAAATTCAGCAGACTCTTATAAAAACAGCAGTCGATAAGATCGACATCGACCGCCCAAACTGGACATTTGTTGCTGCAAGGCTATTTTTATACGATCTTTATCACAAAGTATCTGGCTTTAACGGCTACAATCACTTAAAAGATTATCTAGTAAAAGGTGAAAAAGTAGGCCGTATCATCCCTGGACTAAAAGAGAAGTACGATCTTGAGGATCTAAACGCTTATATCAAGCCTGAGCGTGACCTTCAGTTTGCATACCTTGGTATCAAAACGCTTTATGACCGCTATCTCATCAAAGATAAAAATGGCATGCCAATCGAACTACCACAGCATATGTTTATGGCAATTGCGATGTTTCTTGCGCAAAACGAGCTAGACAGTCAAGGCTGGGCTAAGAAATTTTACGACCTCATCTCTAAATTTGAAGTGATGCTCGCTACTCCGACGCTCTCAAATGCAAGGACTACACGCCACCAGCTAAGCAGCTGTTATGTAGGCAGTACGCCCGATAATATTGAGGGAATTTTTGATAGCTACAAAGAGATGGCATTACTTTCAAAATTCGGTGGCGGTATCGGCTGGGACTGGAGCAAGGTGCGTGCGATGGGCGGTAGCATCGATGGACACAAAAACGCAGCTGGCGGTATCATACCATTTTTGAAAGTGACAAATGACATCGCAGTAGCGGTCGATCAGCTAGGCACTAGAAAGGGCGCGATAGCCGTTTACATCGAGCCTTGGCATATGGACGTGAGCGATTTTCTCGATCTTCGTAAAAACTCAGGCGAGGAGAGACGCCGTGCACACGAGCTTTTTCCTGCACTTTGGATAAACGACCTATTTATGAAGCGTGTCAAAGAAAATGGCCGCTGGAGTCTTTTTGACCCAGCTCAAGTAAGTGATCTTTGCGACCTTTACGGCGAGGAGTTTGAGAAGAGATACTTGGAGTATGAAAACGACGAAAATATCCAGAAAAATACCATCCTTGCAAAAGAGCTTTGGAAGAAAATTTTAACTAGCTATTTTGAAACTGGCATGCCATTTTTATGCTTTAAAGACAATGCCAACAAAGCAAATCCAAACGACCACGAGGGCATCATCAGAAGCTCAAATTTATGCACCGAGATTTTCCAAAACACAGCGCCAAACTACTATAAGATTAAGATCACTTATGAAGACGGCGGTGAGGAGCTATTTGATGAAGAAGAAGACGTTACTGTAGATAGCGGCATAACTAAAAAAGCCAAAAAGCTTAGCGCGCTTGATAGCCTAAAAGGCAAGCAAATTTTCATCGTAGAAAAAGAGAGCATCGAGGGCAAAACGGCAGTTTGCAACCTTGCAAGTATAAATTTAAGCAAGATAAACAGCAAAGAGGACATCGAGCGTGTCGTGCCGATAGCTATCAGGATGCTTGATAACGTTATAGATCTAAATTTCTACCCGCACAAAAAGGTAAAACACACAAACCTAGCTTCTCGCTCGATCGGCCTTGGCGTCATGGGCGAAGCGCAAATGCTAGCTGAGAAGAACGTAAAATGGGGCAGCTATGAGCATTTGGCGCTGATTGATAGCATAATGGAAAACATAAGCTACAACGCGATCTACGCTAGCTCAAATTTAGCCGTAGAAAAGGGCATCTATCCAAAATTTGAAGGCTCAAAATGGAGCAAAGGCATCATGCCGATAGACACCGCGAACGAGAACGCAAAGGCGCTTTTAAACGATAAAGGCGGGCTATTTGACGAAAATGTCTGCGACTGGGACAAGCTAAGAGAAAAGGTCAAGCGCGACGGCATGAGAAATGGCTACCTAATGGCGATCGCTCCAACTAGCTCGATCTCAATCCTTGTTGGCACTACTCAGACCATCGAGCCAGTCTATAAACGCAAGTGGTTTGAGCACAACCTAAGCGGTATGATCCCAAATGTCGTGCCAAATTTAAGCCCTGATACGTGGCAGTTTTACACGCCAGCTTACGAGCTTGATCAAAGAATTCTTATAAAAGCAGGCGCGATCCGCCAAAAGTGGATCGACCAAGGTCAAAGTCTAAATATTTTCATGAGCTTAGACAAAGCAAGCGGCGGATATCTAAGTGAAATTTACACGCTTGCATGGGAGCTTGGACTAAAATCAACTTATTATCTACGCTCTGAGTCACCAGACAGCGAAAAGCTAAATGACGTGGCTGACCGTTCGATCGAGTGTGAAGGATGTCAGTAGGTAAATTTAAGAGAGAAGTTTTTCTTTTAAATTTATTTCTATTTTTTAAAATTTAGAAAATTTATAAAAAATTTAAAAGGTTTTAGATGAGCTAAAATTATCTAAAACCTAAATTTGTTACTCTGAGTAATTTGTTTTCTCTATCTCTTTTTGGCAAGTTTGCATATCAACTTGTTTTAAATGAGGTCGTCCTACAAAAAAGCCCATACCAACACTAGCTTTTACGCAGTATATTTCATTCGGTTTTGTTTCGATCGTTACTGAAGACTTTGCTTCGGTTTTGGCCCATACTTCAACTTCTTCATTTGCCTTTAAATTAGCTTTTAAGAAGCCACCATTTTTTATTGTACCGATAACTATTGTTTGAGTAGGATTTTGCGTGGTGACCTTTACATCGTAGGTTACGGCGCTGCCGCCAAAGCCTTTGTCTCTATATACATAAAGCATTGACTCATCTTGTTTCGGTGTTTCAAAGCCACCAAATTTAACTCCTTTTGCTCCACATCCACTAAGGCCAAATGTCATTAAAAGTGCAATGCAAATTTGCGCCAACTTATTTCTTAAAAACATTGAAATCTCCTTTTTCATAAGATTGGTTTAATTGAATTTGTAAATTTTCTCTCATTTTATCTATGCATTTTTTTCTAAGCTCGGTCATATTTGTGTTTTTAAATATATTTCTACTTACATTACTTAAACAAGCAGAGCTAAATTTGATCTCGCCGTGCTCATTGAAAACTCTTAAATTTGCAATCATATTGAATGTATCTTTGCTCATTGGAAAGCCAAAAAGTACTAGTGGATTAAATATATTTATGCTGTCAAAGTTTGTGCTACTTTCTTGATCGGCGTAAACAAAATCATAATTTATATTGAGTTCTGATTTGCCAGCGGTTATATTTGCAGGCAGGTATTTAATCATATATTCTTTCGTATTTTCTGGTTTTGCTATAAATTTATGATCTTGAGCTGATTTTGTTACATTTGGAGCGATTTGGATATTATAACCACAGCCTTGAAATAGAAGTAGAGCAAGTAGGGATATACTAAATTTGTCTACAAGCCATTCTTTTATCTGTTTTTGCATTTTAAATTCCTTTTTAAACAGTTAAAATTAATATTATATTATCTCTTTATTTATTAATTATTTATTAAATATATTTATTTTGCTGCAATAGATAATATAAAAATCTAAAACTAAAATAATTATTTAAGTAAAAATAATCAAATTTTAATTTAAAATATATAAACTAGATATAAATATACTTAAGAAAACTCTCTAAAATTTTATATTTTTTGATAAATATTATTAAACAAAATAAAATAGTTATCTATTGTTTAAGCTTTCTTGTCCTATACTTTTAAACTTTATATTGAAAAATTTAGAAGAAAGAGCGAGTAATGCGTGAGATTTTGAAGAGAGATGGCACAAGACAAGAATTTGTAGCATATAAGATAGTAGATGCGATAAAAAAAGCATTTGCTAGCGAAAATTTAGCTTATGATGAGAAAGTTTTTACAAATGTTGTCCAAGATATCTTTCAAAAATCAAGCGCGATAACAGTCGAAGACATCCAAGATGCGATCGAAAAAGAGCTATTTGCTGGCGGCTACTTTGACGTCCTAAAGAGCTTTATGCTCTACCGCCACACTCACAAGCTTCAGCGCGAGCAAATTTTGGGCCTAAACGCCGACACGACCTATATAAACTCAACCCAAACGATAAATGAATATATAAACGGCACCGACTGGAGAATTTCTGCAAATTCAAACACGAGCTACTCAAACGCAGGCCTTATAAATAACACCGCCGGCAAGGTCATCGCAAACTACTGGCTGGACGCTGTTTATAACAAAGAAGAGGGTCTAGCACACAGAAATGGCGACTATCACATCCACGACCTTGACTGCCTTACAGGGTATTGTGCTGGCTGGAGCTTGCGAGCTTTGTTAAACGAGGGTTTTAACGGCGTTCGTGGCAGGGTCGAGAGCAAAGCGCCAAAGCACTTTAGAGAAGCACTTTATCAAATGGCAAATTTCTTAGGAATTTTGCAAAGCGAGTGGGCTGGCGCTCAAGCTTTTTCTAGCTTTGACACCTACCTTGCGCCTTATGTTTTTAAAGACGATCTAAGTGACGCTGAGATCAAAAAGGCGATCACTAGCTTTATTTTTAACTTAAACGTTCCTGCACGCTGGGGACAAAGTCCATTTACAAATGTAACTATCGACATCACTTGCCCAAGCGACCTAAGAGATCAGATCCCAACGAGTGATGATATACACCTTTTTACAAACGTAAAAGACGAGAAAATTTTGAAAAAAGCAAACGAGCGTGGCAGAGAAAAACTAATCGATATGACTTATAAGGATTTCGAGCCTGAAATGGCACGCATAGATAAGGCATTTTACGAGGTTTTAACAGCTGGCGACAAATGCTCACAGCCTTTTACATTTCCGATACCAACGGTAAATATTACAGAGGATTTTGACTGGGATAGCGAAGTGGCGGATGTGCTCTTTGAAAATACCGCCAAAATGGGCTCAAGCTACTTTCAAAATTTTATCGGCTCACAATACACTTATGACGAAAATGGCAATAAGATAGAAAACGAAAAAGCCTACAAACCAGGACATGTTCGCTCTATGTGCTGCCGTTTGCAACTTGATCTAAGAGAGCTTTTAAAACGAGGTGGTGGTCTTTTTGGTAGTGCTGAGATGACAGGCTCAATCGGCGTCGTCACTATAAATTTAGCTCGCCTAGGATACAACTTCAAAGGCGATAAAGTCGCACTTTATAACAGGCTTAGCTATCTTTTAGAACTTGCTAAATCAACACTTGAAAAGAAGCGTAAATTTATCCAAGAGATGTATGACAGAGGGCTTTATCCTTATACGGCTAGATATCTAAAGCACTTTAATAACCACTTTAGTACGATCGGTATAAATGGTATGAACGAGCTTCTTAGAAATTTCACAAATGATAAAGAGAATATCTCAACAAAATTTGGACGTGATTTTGCTATTGAGATGGTTGAGTTTTTGCGCGATAAGATAAGGACATTTCAAGAAGAGACTGGAAATTTATATAACCTTGAGGCGACTCCAGCTGAAGGCACAACTTACCGCTTTGCCAAAGAGGATAAAAAGCGCTATCCAGACATCATCCAAGCAGGTGGCGGGGAGAATATTTACTACACAAACTCAACCCAGCTTCCAGCAAATTTTACAGATGATGCTTACGAGGCACTTGATTTGCAAGATGATCTTCAGACTTCATACACCGGTGGCACAGTATTTCACCTTTATATGAAAGAAAGGATCAGCTCGCCTAAAGCTTGCAAGGAGCTTGTAAAGAGCATAATCTCAAATTATAAGCTTCCATATATCACGATAACGCCTGTATTTAGCGTTTGTTCAAAACATGGCTATATTGCTGGAGAGCATGAATTTTGTCCGCTTTGCGATGCAGAATTAATAGAAAAAGAGAAAAACAATTCCAAATAAGGAGAGGAAATGACAGAAAAAGAAATTTTAGAAAAAGTACAAGACAAACGCACAAAATGCGTAGTCTATACTCGTGTTATGGGTTATCATCGCCCAGTTGAGAGCTTTAACCTTGGTAAAAAAGGTGAGCACAAAGAGCGTATTAAATTTGATGAATACGCAAGTTGCTGCAAAAGATAATCACCGCAGCCAATAAAAATATAAAAAACTCAAATAAAAAAGGCACAATCTTCTGTGCCTTTTAAATCTCAAAAGGTCCATAAATTTGCATAAAGTCTTTAGTATAACGCCATTTACTACGCTTGATTATCCAGACAAAGTGGCTGCGGTAGTTTGGTTTGCAGGCTGTAATATGCGATGCGTGTATTGCTACAATATAGAAGTTGTAAATTCAAATGGCAATATAGAAATGGATGAGGTTTGTAACTTTTTAGACCGCCGCATAGGCAAGCTAAATGGTATCGTCTTTAGCGGTGGCGAATGCACGGCAAATCCTTTGTTTTTAAAACTTGCAAAAGAGGTTAAGTCAAGAAATTTTTGCCTAAAGGTCGATACAAACGGCTCTCATATTGAGATTTTAAAAGAGGCGATAGGTGAAGGGCTGATTGACTATATCGCACTTGATTTTAAAGCACCAAAAGAGAAATTTGCAGGCGTAACTGGCTCAAATTTATATGAAAAATTTATTAGCACGCTAAAATATCTGCTTGAGATAAATTTTGATTTTGAAGTAAGAACAACCATGCATGCAGATTTTTTAGATGAAGCAGATATTTCTTTGATGTCTGAAATTCTTTATGACCTTGGATATAAAGGCAATTATTATTTGCAAAAATTCCTTAGCACAGGTGAAAATTTTGGAAATTTAGTTGATGCTAAAAGTAGCTTTGATCCGAAAAAAATCATCTCGAAACTTCCTATCAAACTAAGAAATTTTTAAATTTCTACTCATTATTTTTAACAAAAATTTTTGCTTTGCAAAACTATAATCATTAAAACTAATAAGGAGAAACTATGCAAAATTTTAGCTTTTTAAACCCTACAAAAATAGAATTTGGCAAAGATAAAGAGCAAAATATCGGCAGATATATGAAAGAATTTGGCGTTAAAAAGACGCTTATCATCTATGGCAGCGATAGGATCATAAAAAATGGTCTTTTTGATATCGCAGCAAAGAGCCTAAGTGCAAATGGCATTGAGTTTTGCAAGATAGGCGGCGTGAAGTCAAATCCAGTGCTAAGCAAGGTAAATGAGGCTATAAATTTAGCTAAAAAGCAAGGTGTCGATAGCGTTCTAGCCATAGGCGGCGGCTCGGTGCTTGATAGCGCCAAGGCGGTGGCTGCTGGAGTTAAATATAACGGCGACGTTTGGGACTTTTTTACCGGTAAAGATCCAAGTGAAGCGCTTATGATATTTGACATCATGACGCTTGCTGCAACTGGCTCAGAGATGAACGGCGGCTCAGTCGTCACAAACGAAGCCACGAAACAGAAATTTGCTATGCACGGAGTATGTCTTTACCCAAAAGTCTCAGTGGTAAACCCGCTGCTTCAAGCAAGCGTTAGCAAGGAGTACTTGGTCTATTCAGCCTCAGATATCATCGCTCACAGCATCGAGGGCTACTTTACGGCGAGCATTCAGCCTGAGATCATAAATTTATACATCGAAGCAAACATAAAAACCGTTATGAAGACGACTGAAATTTTACTAAAAGAGCCAGAAAACTATGACGCTAGAGGTGAGTTTGCTTGGGCTGCGACGATGGCGCTAAATGGCTTAACTTACGTTGGCACAGCTGGCTACTCTTATCCAAATCACATGATCGAGCACGCCATAGGAGCGGTGGTTGATTGCGCTCATGGAGCTGGGCTAAGTGTAGTTATGCCAGCTTGGATGAAGTGGTATAAGAGTAGAAATTTAGAGGCATTTAAACGCTTTGGCAAAGAAATTTTTGGCGTGGATGACGCAGACGCAGGCATAGAGAAATTAAAAGAGTGGTTTAGTAAGATTGGCACACCTACGAGCCTTATCGAAATCGGAGTCGATGAGACAAATTTAGACGAGATCATAGCGCTAGTTTATGACTACGCTAAGGGCAGGGGCTTGGAGCAAATTTATACAAAAGAGGCAATAAGTGAGATTTTTGCCTTAGCGAGATAGAATTTATCTAAATTTTACAAAGGAAAGATATGAAAAAAATCGCCCTTATAGCTGGAGCTAGCGGTGCTTTGGGAAGTGAGATTTTAAAAAATTTATGCGTGAGCGAGCATTATAGCAAGGTTATCGCCCTTGTTAGGCATGAACTAGAATTTACTCACGAAAAGCTTGAAGTAAAAGTAATAAATTTTGACGAGCTAAAAGATGAGGTGCCATTTATCACTGATGATGTCTTTTGCGCACTTGGCACGACGATGAAGGTGGCAAAGCACAAAGAGCAGTTTTATAAAGTCGATGTGACATATCCGATAAATTTTGCCAAATTTGGCTTGGAGTGCGGGGCAAAACGCTTTGTCTTGCTCTCAGCTGCAGGTGCAAATAGAAAGTCAGGCTCGTTTTATCTAAAGGCAAAAGGCCAAGCAGAAGCAAAGATAAAAGAGCTTGGATATAGCTCGTTTCATATCGCTAGGCTGCCGCTTATCGAGGCTGAGAGGAAAGAATTTAGACTTGGCGAGTACATGGCGATAAAGGCGTTTAAATTTATCCCAAAAGGCTTTTTTGACGAGTATCGTCCGATGAAGGCAGCTGATATCGCTAAAGTGATCGTGCAAGTAGCGCAAGATGACCACAGCGAAGGTGTCAAAATTTATAGTCCTATGGAGTATGCGAAGTGAAAAGATACATCGCCATCACTGGAGCAAGCTCAGGCATAGGAGCGGCTGCGGCAAAGGCATTTGCAAGGCGCGGGGAGAATTTGATCCTTATTGCAAGGCGTGGCGAGCTTTTAGAAAATTTAAAAAGCGAGATAGCTAAATTTGCAAATGTCGATGTCGTGATAGAACTTTGCGACCTTTCAAAGCAAGAAAACGCCCTCTTGCTTTGGCGTAATTTAGAAAAATTTGAGCTAAAAGCTCTTATAAACAACGCTGGCTTTGGCGACTATAACAAGGTCGGCGAGCAAAATTTAGAAAAAATCACGCAGATGATAAATTTAAACATCATCTCTCTTGTGACGCTCTCAACGCTCTTTACTAAAAAATATAAAGACAAAGATACGCAGCTTATAAACATCTCTTCGATAGGCGGCTACAAGATCGTGCCAAACGCCGTCACATACTGCGCTAGCAAATTTTTCGTAAGTGCCTTTAGCGAGGGACTTTACCATGAGCTAGCACAAGATAAGCAGGCGAAAATGCAAGCAAAAGTCCTAGCTCCAGCTGCCACAAAAACAGAATTTGGCATGGTAGCAACTAGCAAAGAGAGCTACGATTACGACAAGGCGTTTAAAAAGTACCACACGAGTGAGCAGATGGCGGAGTTTTTGCTTCGCCTTTATGATAGCCATTGCTGCGTTGGCGCAGTCGATAGAGATAGCTTTGAGTTTGGTCTAAGTAGTCCTAAATTTGACTACGCGATCAAATACGAGCCAAAAGATAACTAGGCGCTAAAGCCCTGGTAGCCTACGCCAAGGCTAGTAAAGCAAAAAGTAGGACAAAATGAAAAGGCAGATCATGAAAGGCGTTAGAGTTGCTATTTTAGGGGTTTGTTTAGTAGGTACTTGCTTTGGAAATGAACTTAAATTTGACGAGAGCAAGTTTGAGCTAAAAAGCGTGCAAGTTGGCGATAGGATGCTTAAATTTAGAGCCTATGAAGGCATAGTCTATGTGGCAAAGCCAGCTAGCGACTATCAGGTCTTAAATTTTTACGTGCCAGAGGGTAAATTTAGCGACCAAAAAGGGGCTATCTTTATGCCAAATGCGATCGGCGGCTACATGAGCGCAATGCCACCAAAGCCAGAACTTCAAAATGAAAAGCCAAATGCCACTCTTGAAGCGCTTCTTAGAGGCTACGTCGTGGCAAGCGTTGGCGCTAGGGGTAGGACGCTAAAAGATGGCGAGAAATTTATCGGCAAGGCACCAGCTGCGATAGTCGATCTAAAAGCGGCCGTTAGATATCTTAAATTTAACGACAAATTTATGCCAGGCGACGCAAATAAGATCATCTCAAACGGCACGAGCGCAGGCGGCGCGATGTCAGCACTTCTTGGCACAAGCGCAAATGCAAAAGAGTATGAGCCATATCTTAAAGAGCTAGGCGCTGCAAAGGTGGACGATCAAATTTATGCCGTCTCAGCCTACTGCCCTGTGACAAATTTAGAGCATGAGGACGAGGCGTATGAGTGGATGTTTGGGGATTTGGATAAATTTGAGAGGATTGATTTTTCAAGCTTTGACGCGAGCTCTTTTAACGACAGAAGCAAAAAGCCAAAGACTATCACAGGCGAGCTAAACACCACGCAAAAAGAGCTTTCACGCGAGCTAAAGAGTAAATTTCCAGCTTATCTAAACTCGCTAAATTTAAAAGACGCCAAAGGCCACGTGCTAAGCCTTGATGAAAATGGCGAGGGCAACTTCAAAGAGTATATAAACGCGCTCATCTCAAGGGCATTTACCGCTACAAAAAGCAGCGACAAAAACACGCTCACGCCTAAATTTATCACGCTTGACACGCAGGGCTGCTCGCTTGGATATACATTTAAGCTTGAAGACTTTATCGCCTCGCTAAAACGTGCCAAAGAGGTGGTTGCCTTTGACGGACTTGCGCTAGAAAATCCTGAAAACGACCTTTTTGGCGATAGCAAAACGCCTGCAAAGCACTTTACTAAATTTGCAAAAGAGCGAAGCGGCGGCGAGATGGCGGAGGCTAGCGTCATAAAGATGATGAATGCGATGAACTACACTAAAAATAAAGAGGCGGCGAAATTTTACCGCATAAGGCAGGGCACAAACGACACCGACTTAGCTCTTGCCGTGCCTGCCATGCTCGCACTTTCGCTTAAAAATGCTGGCAAGGAGGTTGATTTCGAAGCGGTCTGGGGACAAGGACATGGCGGTGATTACGATTTAGACGAGCTTTTTGCTTGGATGAAAAGAGTGGAGCAAAGATAAATTTAAGGAAATTTGATGATAAAAAAGCTATTTTTACTAGCGGTTTTGGCGGCGTTTGCCTTTGGGGCGGAGGCAAAAGTGAGCTTATATGAGCTGCTTTCAACGCCAAATAACAAGAGTTTGCTAAGACAGCTTGGTAGGGAAAATATACTAAGCTCAAAGAGCGAGCCAGGCACGCAGGCGATCTTTTTTGCGAGCGCAAAGAGCAAGCCAGAGCTATTTTACGTGCTTGAGTTTTACAAGGACGAGGCGGCTTATAAAAAGCATATAAGCTCGGCGCATTTTAAGAAATTTGCAAGCGCGAGCGCTGAAATTTTAGCTAGCAAAAAGGCTATAAGCGTGAAAAAAAGGGCTGCGTTTTCTAAAAATTTAACGCCAGAGCGCCTAAAAGATGCCTACTTTCACATTACAAACTTAAGCCTTTTAGCAAAGAGCGATGCGAAATTTGAAAAGATCATCAAAAAATATATGCAAAAAAGCGTAGATGAGGGCGCTTATGCGCAGTTTGCCTTTAGTCAAAAAGAGACGCCAAACAAATGGGTGCTGGTTGAAATTTACAAAGATGAAGCTAGCTTTGAGAGCTACCGCCACAGCGAAAACTACAAGGCTTACGCCAAAGAGCGAGCTGGGCTAATAGATGAATTTGACGGCTTTGGTCTTAATAATGAGACCTCATTTAGCAAGGTAAAATTTTAGGAGATGTTATGAAGAAAATTTCACTTTTTTGCGCACTAGCACTTGTTAGTAGCACGGCTTTTGCCCTTGATAGGGCTGGATGTGAGAGTTTAAAAGATGTGAAAATTTTAAACAACGAGATGATAGATGCGCTGTGGAACGAAAAGGATAAAGAGCATGCTAGCTAAGAGCAAGACCTATGCTGGCAAGGAATTTTTGGTGTGTGCGTATCCAAAGGTGGCTACATACGTGGGTGGCGACACGAGCAAGGCTAGTAGTTTTGTTTGCAAGTAAATTTAAGAAAGTAAATTTAAGGGGCAAAAATGAGTGAAATTTTAGTAGTATCAGGTCACACAGACCTTGAAAATTCTTTTGCGAATAAGATCATCTTGAGCGGGCTAAAAAAGCACTTGCCAGAGGCTAAATTTGACATACTAAGCGAGCTTTATAAAAACTACGCTATCGATGTAAAAGCCGAGCAAGAAAAGCTAGTAAAGGCTGATGTGATCGTGCTTGTTTATCCATTTTTCTGGTACGGCGTGCCATCGCTTTTGCAAAAGTGGCTTGAAGATGTGCTAGTTCATGGCTTCTCTCACGGCAGCAAGGGAGATAAGCTACATGGCAAAAAGCTAGTGCTTTCATTTACCTCTGGCGCGCCTGAGGAGCTTTATAAAAAAGAGGCGCTTCAGCGCTATGAGATAGAGGAGTTTTTGCCGCCACTTATGGCGCTAGCAAATATGTGTGGCATGGAGTTTGCAGGCTATGTTTATAGCGGAGGGCTATCATATCAGAGCAGGCACGATGAGGCAAAGCTTGCTTTGATGAGGCAAAAGGCGCTTGATCATGCAAAGAGGCTAGAGGAGTTGATAGGTAAAATTTCATGATACCAGCGAAATTTTATAGATATGTTTTTGCGTTTATAATGTCAGCATTTATGGCATTTTTTATGTCGTTTGTGCTGACGTATCTAAACCTTGGCTTTGTTGATGGTTTTGTAAAAATTTGGCTAATTGCTTATGTAAAAGCCTTTGTAGTAGCTTATCCTGTGCTTTTGCTAGTTTCTCCATTTGTAACAAAACTCACACAAATTTTGTGTAAAAAATAAAATAATAATATACGTTATCAATAAAAATTATTATTTACTTATTTTAATTATTTGGTTATAATCCACTCAAAATTTATCAAAATAGGAGTCAAAATGAGACAGTACGAAACATACAAATGCGAAAAATGCGGTAACGAGATCGAGGTGCAAAAGGTTGGCGGCGGTACACTAACCTGTTGCGGCGAAGAGATGAAATGTGTGACTGAAAATTTAACAGCGGTAAATTTGATGAAGGCATTTGCTGGCGAGTCACAAGCTAGAAACAAGTATGAGCTTTACGGCGATCTAGCCAAAGAAGTAGGCTATCACGCAATAGCCAGACACTTTTACGAGGCAGCTGAAAATGAAAAATGGCACGCAAGAGCAGAGTTTAAAAAATATCACGAGATGATGAACGATCCGATCGATAAGATGGATAAAAATTTACTTGATGCGGCAGCTGGCGAAAACTACGAGCATACGACGATGTATCCAGACTTTGCAAAGATCGCAAAAGAAGAAGAGCTAAGAGATGTTGAGAGGCTATTTAACGCGATCGGCAAGGTTGAAGTTGAGCATGAGAGGGAGTATTTAGAGCTTAAAAAGATGCTTGATGAAGAGGGCTTTTTTGAGAGTGAAGAAGAAGATATCTGGGTTTGCGAGGTGTGCGGACACGTTCACAGAGGCAAAAAAGCTCCAGGCGCTTGCCCACTTTGCAAAGCTCCAAAAGAGTATTTTAAGCGCGAATTCTTAGGCTAAAAAAGCCAAAATTTAGCCAAGGCGCTTGTCTTGGCTAAATTTAATAAATTTAAATCTATTTAAAATAAAAAAGTTATATAATCTCCTTAAATTTTCACAAGGAGAAAGAGATGAAAAAATCACTTTTAGTTTTAGCTACTCTTGGCTTTGCACTAAGCCTAAACGCTGCAGATCTTACAGATACTTGCAAGTCTTACTTCTCAGACATCGACAAAATGGTCGAAGCTTACAAACAAGCTGGTCAAGAGCAACAAGTAAAAATGTATGAAGATCAAAAGAAACAATCAATGGATCAACTAGCTTCTTTACCAAAAGAGCAACAAGACGCTACTTGCAAACAAGCTAAAGAGATGTTTGCTCAAGTAATGGATCAAATGAAAAAACAAGGTCTTTTAAAATAAATTTTTATGGCTAGTTTTTCTAGCCATATCCTAATCCTCTTTTTCTAATTCGTCATTTACGCCGATCTCTTTTACTTTTATATCTTTTTGATCGTCTGGAGACAAGCGTTTAAAATTTTCAAGTCTACTAACAAGACCATCTCTACCACTAAAACTTGATGCAAGGGCGTTAAAATGTTTATTTGCAGTATTTAGTGTATTGCTAAGTCTATTCATATGCTCGGCTACATTGCGGACTTTATCATAAATTTTAATCGCACTCTTTACGATATTTTTGGCCTCTTCATTGCCACGCTCTATGCGCCATAAATTTGCCACTGTGCGAAGAATAGGCATAAGCGTAGTGTGAGATACTAGTATTACGCGCTTTTGAAATGCGTAGTCAAAAAGTGAACTATCAAATTTCATAGCCTCGATATATGCTGGCTCAATTGGTATAAACATCAATACAAAATCAGGGCTATCAGGTACGATCTCGCCGTAATTTTTACTATTTAAGCTATCTATGTGATTTTTCATAGAGGCGATATGCTCTTTCAATGCTAAATTTAGCTCCTCTTCGTTGCTAGCTGTGATAGCCTTTTCGTAAGCTATAAGTGAGACTTTAGAATCAACTATTAGGTGTTTGCCATCTGGTATCTTTACTATAAAATCAGGAATAAGACGTTTACCTTCTTCGTTCTTGAAATTTTGTTGTGTCAAGTAATGCTCATCTTTTACAAGTCCAGAAGCCTCAAATGTGCGTTCAAGCTGTATTTCACCCCAGTTTCCAAGTGTTTTATTGCTACCTTTTAGTGCAGTGGCTAGTGAGTTTGCCTCTTTTGACATTGAGATACCAATCTCACTTATGTGCTTAATCTGCGTTCCTAACGCGCTCATGCCTTTAACTGATTCGTCGTGGACTGCATTTACGCGCTCTTGAAAGGTTGAAATTTGCTCCTTTAGCGGCTTTAGCAAAAGATCTAAAGAATTTTGGCTATTTTGTGTGAAATTCGCACTTTTTTCTTCAAATATTTTATTTGCAAGATTAGAAAATTCTAAATTTAACTCATTTTTTACTTTTAATAAATTTGCCTCTTGCTCTTTTAGACTATTTTCTTTTGCTTCTATTTCATTTCTAAGCACAGCCATATCACGTTTTAATCTATTTTCTCTCTCACTCACTTCAGCTAAAGCATTTTTATTTTGATTTAGCTCAGCCAGTGTTGCAGTGAAATTTGCCTCGTTATTCTTGGCCCTTTCATTTGCTGTACCGATACTCTCTTTAAGCTCGTTTATCACGCGTTCCATTGCATCTTCGGCTTCATCTTTTTGTACTATTTTGGTTTTTAGCGCATTGATCTCGCCGATGAGCTCGTCTATTCGCTCGTGATTTGACATAAGCCTTGCTTTTTGCTCGCTAATCAGTTGCAGATTTTCACTATTTTTAGATACTAAATTTGTTAGATTTGATGAAATTTCAAAATTTTCTTGCTCTTTTTGTGTCAAATTTCTTTTTAGCTCGAGTTTGTCTCTATTAAATGAATAGATGACAAATATCGCAATCAAAAATAGTGCTCCTAAAAATATGGCAGCATAAAAATAGAAATCTTGTTGCATTTAGTATCCTTAAAAAAATGAAGAAATTTTAATATTTTTATAAAAGCAAAGAGGCTACTCCTTGCTTTATAGTAAATTTTTATGCTTCTAGCACTGCTCCGTTGCTTGCGTTTGTGACTAGCTTTTGATACTGCCTTAGCCAGCGAGAGGTTAGCGCCTTATCGACTGGTTTAAATTCCGCTCTTCTCTTTGCGATCTCGGCCTCGCTTAGGTGAACGTTTATCTCGTATTTATCGACGTCTATATCGATGATATCGCCATCTTGTAGCAAGCCTATCATGCCGCCCTCAGCTGCTTCTGGGCTCACGTGACCGATGCTTAGACCTCTTGTCGCTCCGCTAAAGCGACCATCTGTGATGAGCGCTACATCTGCACCAAGGCCTCGTCCCATGATAAGCGAAGTAGGGCTTAGCATCTCTTGCATGCCAGGGCCTCCGCGCGGACCTTCGTAGCGGATGACGACGACATCGCCTTTATCTACTTTACCACTTGAAATGCCAGCTATAGCTTCATCTTGTGAGTTAAAGCAGACTGCTTTACCGCTAAATTTACGCTCGCCAACGATGCCAGCTGTCTTGATTACACAGCCTTGCTCGGCTAAATTTCCAAACAAAATGGCAAGTCCGCCAACTTGTGAATAGGCGTTTTCTACTTTGTGAATGATGCTTTCATCTTTGATGTCACTTACCTTTACACGCTCTCCTAAAGTTTCGCCACTAACTGTGAGATTATCCAAATTTAGCATGCCATTATCTCTGCGTGAAATTTCTTTTATTACTGCATTCATGCCACCAGCTCTACCGATGTCCTCCATGTGCACATTTGGTAAGCTTGGGCTGATTTTAGCGATATGAGCGATATTTTGGCTGATTTTATTTAGCTCTTTGATGTCTAAATTTACGCCAGCCTCTCTTGAGATGGCTAGCATGTGAAGAACGGTGTTGCTGCTGCCGCCCATCGCCATATCAACGACAAGAGCGTTGCGGATCGCTTTTTCATTTAGTATGTTTCTGATTTTAAATTTCTCATCAAGTGCGATCTCACAGATCCTGCGAGCAGCCTGCCTGATGAGCTCCTCACGCTCTGGAGTTAGCGCTAGGATAGTACCGTTGCCAGGGAGTGCTATGCCCATTGCTTCACAAAGCGTGTTCATAGAATTTGCCGTAAACATACCGCTACAGCTGCCGCCACTTGGACATGCGTTGCACTCGATATCTTTTAGCTCAGCCTCATCTATCTCTTTGGTCTCAAATTTACCAACTGCCTCAAACGCAGTCGCAAGATCGATTGGCTTGCCATCTTTTGTGTAGCCTTTTTTCATTGGGCCACCGCTTACAAATACGGTTGGGACATTAACCCTCAAAGCACCCATAACCATGCCAGGGACGATCTTGTCGCAGTTTGGCATACAAACAAGTGCGTCAAGTGCGTGAGCGTTCATCACGGTTTCGATCGAGTTTGCGATGATCTCACGACTAGGCAAGCTATATAGCATGCCTCCATGCCCCATCGCGATGCCATCATCCACGCCGATGCAGTTAAACTCAAATGGAATACAGCCATTTTTGCGAATTTCATCTTTTAAAATTTGTGCGTATTTATTTAAGAAAAAGTGCCCAGGTATGATCTCTATAAAGCTGTTTGCAACGCCGATAAAGGGTTTAGCAAAGTCATCGTCTTTTAGCCCGGTCGCACGTAAAAGTGAGCGGTGTGGGGCTCTTGTGTAGCCTTTTTTGATTATGTCGCTTCTCAAATTTGATCCTTTTTAAAAATTTGAGAGGATTTTATCACATATAAAGTATCAAAGATTTTAAAAATTTTTTGCAAATTTGAAAATTTTTTTATTACATAAATAACACATTAAATTTGTAAAATTTATCCAAAAAGGATGAGCTAAATAGCTACGAAATTTCGGCAATTTTAATCAAAGCAGTATGCAAAATAATAACGTAAAAATATTATCAATGTGTTATAAATATTGATTTATAGGGCTTTATTGTACCCTGGTACAATTTACAAGACTTATGAAAATTTATACAATGCGATAAAATTTTTTAACAAGGATGATAAAATGATCGCAAAAACAGAGGGCATAAAAGTGATGCCAATGCAAACTAAAATTTTAAATTCTGGCACAAACTTTTATGAAAATAACTTCACAAATACAACTTTAATTTTTCCTTTTTACGCGAAGAAGTAAAACAACTTCTAATCTCCAAAACAAGAGCGATTTAGCTTTTATTTTAAATTTAATTTATAGTTAAGAGAGTTTTATATGCAAAGTGAAAAAACAGAAATTTTACTTGATGAAGTGAATGAAACAATAGATTCGATATTTAGAACCTGTAATAAAAATGGTGGAACAAAGAAAGCTTTGGAAAATAGAAAGCTAAATAAAGAAATTTTAAAAGATAAATTTGCATCGATCTTTTTAAAATTTGACCAGATAGATGATGATAATTTTAAAAGCATAGTTCTTTCAAGTGATGAGACAAAAGAGCTAAGCGATATGGTAAAAACATTCGAAGCGGATAAAGATATAGACTTGCCAGAACTAGAGCGAGCGATAAATTTTAACCTTACTAGAATCAAAGAAGCAATCTATAAATTTCAAAACAACAACTAAAAGCTGGTGCGAGAAAAATCTCACACCAGATACTGCTAATAACTAAATACCTCCGGATCAATAACCATCGCCCTATAAGCGACATCATCTCTTGAAGCAGAGTCCACATCCATCTCAAATTTGATCTCATTTGTCTTTGGATCGATCTCAACTAAGACCATTTTGATAGTCTTGTCAGGACGGAGTAAATTTACATTTGAGCTTGAGATAAAGTAGGTGCTTTTATCCTTTTGCCACTCAACGTTGCTAGTGACTGCGCTATAAAAGTCAAAGCCACGCTCTTTGCCAAACTGCCAAGTTTGTTCAACCGTACCCTTTTTCTCATCTATCTTGTACTCAACAGCACGGGAGTATTTATCCTCTTTAAAGGCTGGCTGCTCCATGCCCCTTGCGTCGCCATTGTCAAATACGCTTAGGTGTTTTATACTACCTTTGTTGTCGTATCTTGGCGTTAGCCATGCAGTGTGCTGAGTCCATGACCAGTCAAATTCGCCCTCGCATTTTGAGTTTTCGCATTTTATCTTATTGCCTTTGCTATCGACTGGAGTTAGCACTTTGGCTTTAAATTCTTCACTCCAGCCCTCAGGCGAAGCTAATATCCATTTTACTTTCTTGTCACGTCCTATCTTTACGATGCCTTGGTGGCGAAGCGAGAGGATAATGCTATCGTCGCTCTCATCGTATGAGATAGAATTTACGTGAGCCCAGTTTCTGCCTGTGCCAGTAGAGGTGATGTCGCCAAATGGCTGATCGTCGCTTATCTTTATCTCCTTTGCGTCCATGTCGATGTTTAGGCAAACAGCTCTAGCATCAAGCGCTTTTATGAGGTTACTGCGGTAGACGTTGTTACCAAAAATTTCATTTAGATCCCACTCTTCGACCACTTTACCGGTGCTATCGACCTCGATGATGTGATCTCTTATGGTGTGAGAAATTTTGCCGTCTTTATGATGGTAGTTGTATTTGCCAACTCTAAGAAGTGCGTGATCGTCCTTTAATGGCATAACTTCATGGCTTAGATCGATGTAGCCTCTTGGAAGCGGGCGATTATAAATTTCTTTTCCCATAAGGTCATATCTTAGATATCTTTGAGCCATGCCAAAGCTGATATCGCCATTTTTTAGCTGATGAAAGCCCATCATCATACCACCATCCATCACTCTTCTCTCGCTGCGGTCGTAAAATTTCTGATAGTCAAGATACCATCTAACCTCACCTTTGGTATCTACGATGTAGTTTTCGGTAAAGTCGTTCCAGCTAGCAGCTCCGCCATTTTTCCAATCAAGCGGTTTATAGACGCTTGTGATTGTGTTGTTTATTAGATAGAGCCTGTTTTTAAAGACAGGATCGACCTTTTTGACGCGAGTCTTTTGCATGTGAGAAAATCTAAAATCACGGCTATATGTGACGATAGGCTGGGCGTAAATTTTATATGTTTCTACCTTTTTAGCTCCATTAAATGTGTAGCTAAGCACGACCTCGTTTAGATAGTCAGGATAAAGGCCCCAAATAGGCACGCCATCATGCGTAAGCAGGGCATGCTCTGAGACGTTGTAGTCGATGTCGATACCGCCATCTGGCTTGCCTTTTACTTTGACATGGATATCTTTGATGTCTTTGCCAGCTCTATCGATGATAGCAGTTAGCGGCGATACGTCGTAGGGGTTTATAAAGACTAATCCAAGCTCGCCTTGAACCTTTACGTGATGAGCCAGGACTCCAGCCTCTAGTGGCGTGATGCCTATACTAAGACCACTAACCAAAACAGCCGCAAGGGCAACAGAACCTAAGAAATTCTTGCTCATTTTCGCTCCTTTAATAAAATTTAATGATATCTTACTACCCAAATTTCACACAAAACTAACGCTTATATGAAAAGTGGCTTAAGTAAATTTATCAAGAAGTCGTTTTAAAGAGTAAAAATAAAAAGAAGAATTTAGGAGCAAACGCCCCTAAATTTTAGTTATTTGTATCAAATTTCTTAAGAGAAAAAAGAACAAATTTATAGCTAACAAATAGCGTCACTGGCCAAAGTATCAAAAAAATTCCTGCTTCTAACATCTTTTATCCTTAGTATGCGTGATGATCGTTTTTGATCTCGTCTTGCGTGATCTTCTTGCTATCTATCGCTCGCCAGACGACGATGATATAAGTAAGCACTACTGGCACTAGCAAACTAACATAGGCCATAACGCCAAGTGTGTAGTGACTTGAGCTTGCGTTTTTGATAGTTAGCGAGCTAGCAAGGTCACTAAATGATGGATAAAATGCTGTGCCATTTAGGCCTGTTATTAAAAATAGTGCAGTCACAGCTAGTGTTACGCCAACGCCGTAAGCAAAAATTCCACGAATACTTTTTGTAAATACTCCTTGGAAAATTCCAACAAGCACCAAAACAACGCCAACAAGAAGCAATATACCGACGATAGGCATTTCGATCAAATTTATAGCGTATTTGTAAGGCATAAGGCTAACTACGCCATTTGCGTCGTATGCAAAGCCATCTTTTGTAAGTATCCACGCAAGAAAGCCTAGGAAAAATGGCAAGAATAGCACGGTGTTGATAAGTAGCTGTTTTCTAGCGTTTTGTATAAATTCGCCATCAGCGATGTTATTTATAAGATATAAGCAGCCACCTACGCGAGATAGGAAAAACATCGCTATGCCAAGCAAATACAAGTAAGGATTTGCCAATGCTTCAAGACCGCGAAATGGAGTCTTCCACTCGACAAAATTGTGTTCATTTAGCACAAAATCGCTTCCGCTAAAAAATGTACTAACCGCCATGCCAATAAGGATAACGCCAAGTGAGCCATTTATGAAAAGGAAAATTTCATAAGTTCTAGCGCCTAAGAAGTTATCAGGCTTTTTGCGGTACTCGTAGCTTACAGCTTGGATGATAAAGCAAAATAAAATAGCCAGCCAAACCCAGTAAGCACCACCAAAGCTAGTAGCATAAAATAGCGGAAATGCCGCAAAGCATGCGCCGCCAAACATAACAAGCGTTGTAAATGTAAGCTCCCATTTTCTACCGATAGAATTTATAAGCATATCTTTTTTAAGCTCGTCCTTGCCAAGGCTAAAGATGAGCGACTGCCCACCTTGAACAAACATCATAAAGACTAAAAGTCCGCCAAGAAGGCTAACTATAAACCACCAATAAATTTGTAAATTTTCTAAGCTTAAACTATGCATGGTCGTTAAATCCTATCTTTATTTGCTTAAGCATGATTTTGATCTCAGCAATTAGCAAGACCGTAAATAAAACAGCAAATAATATAAATGAAATTTTGATATTTGAGTCTGCTAAATTAGTAGCTCCAACGCCAACGGTCATGAGATCTTGTATCACCCATGGCTGACGACCGACCTCTGCTACTATCCAGCCAGCTTCAGCTGCGATGTAGCCAAGCGGTATAGTAAAGAGGCAGATCCACAAAAACGCTCTTATGTTTTCAAATTTATATTTTCTTGAGAGATTTAGATAAAGAGTGATAGCAAAAAGAGCTATGAAGTAAGTGCCAAGTGCGACCATGATGTGGAAGCTATAAAATGTAAGCGCAACTGGTGGCACAGCCTCTTTTGCGTCTTTAAGATAGCCATATCCTAAGAAATTTAGGTTGCTTTCTAAATTTGAAAGCGAAGTTTTCATTAGGCTCTCGTCATTTGCTTTTTTGGCTTCTTTGTAGTTTTTAAGAGCCTCGATAGCAACTTTGCCCTTTGCCATCTTCTCTTCAACGCTCATTATGCCGCGCTCGCTGTTGCCATAAAGTAGGTCGTTTATACCTGGCGTAAATGAGTCAAGCTCTCTGTTTGCCATGATGCCAAGTGCGTAAGGTACCTTTATCTCAAGCAAAAAGGCATCGCTCTCGTCGCCAAGCTTTTTAGCTAGGTTTAAAATACCAGCGGCAACTAGACCAGCGTTTTTCTCGCCATTATAAAGTCCCTCCATCGCAGCAAGCTTCATAGGCTGCTTTTGAGCTACAAAATATGCACTCTCATCGCCACTAAGTAACAAAAATGCCGAAGTGATAAGTCCAAATGCGCTAGCAACGACGATGCTTTTTTTAGCTAGCAAGATGTGGCGTTTTTTGATTAAAAACCAAGCAGAAATTCCTATCACAAAGATAGCTGAGATGGTGTAGCCGCTAGTTACTGTGTGTAAAAATTTGCTAATGCCAAGAGGATTTAGCGCGACTTCGAAGAAATTCTCCATCTCCATTCTAGCAGTATCTGGGTTAAATTTCATGCCTATTGGATACTGCATCCAGCCATTTGCGATTAAGATCCAAAGCGCGCTTAAATTTGAACCGATCGCAACAAGCCAAGTTGAAAATAGGTGAAATTTCTTACTAACCTTTTCCCAGCCAAAAAACATAATGGCAAAAAATGTACTCTCCATAAAAAATGCGAGCAAGCCCTCAATCGCAAGAGGAGCACCGAAGATATCGCCGACAAACCAGCTGTAATTCGCCCAGTTTGTACCAAACTCAAACTCCATGATGATGCCAGTAGCAACGCCGATAGCGAAATTTATACCAAAGAGCTTTAGCCAAAATTTCGTTATCTCAAGCCAGACTTTATCGCCGGTTTTAACATATATCGTCTCCATAATGGCGATGATAAAACTTAGCCCCAAAGTAAGTGGGACAAACAAAAAGTGGTAAATGGCAGTCAGCGCAAACTGAGCCCTAGACCAGTCAACAAAATCCATCTCAGACATTTTATTCCTTTATTAAATTACGAATTACAAATTCGCTTTTTTCTTCGTCGGTTTGAAATTTGGTATTAAGAGTCTCGTCAAAGATAAAGACCTTTAAAATTCCAAACATAATGATAAGCTTTATTATTATGAGAAGCCATAATTTCTTGCCTATTTTCATGTTTTTAAAGCCCTCTATATATAAAGAGGCAATGATGTTTAAGTAGTTTTTTATCATAGTTTTTGAAGTCTATAACAAAAAGACTTAAAGAATAATTTTTAAAATTTATACGATTAATGCCTTACTAAATATTTAAGGGGTATAATCCGCAATTAAAAAATAAATAAATTTAAGGAAATTTAATGGCAAAAGAGACGAAGTACATTTTTATCACAGGTGGAGTTTTAAGCTCACTTGGAAAAGGCATCGCAGCTGCGTCTATCGCGACTCTTTTAAAAAATTCCGGACTAAAAGTAAGTGTTTTAAAAGCTGATCCATATATCAACGTAGATCCTGGCACGATGAGCCCGCTTGAGCACGGAGAAGTCTTTGTCACAGACGATGGCGCTGAAACAGATCTAGACCTTGGTCACTACGAGAGATTTTTAGATGAGAGCCTAAGTCAGGACAATAACTTCACAACAGGCAGAGTTTATAGCTCTGTTATAGAAAAAGAGCGAAGAGGCGATTACCTTGGAAAAACTATACAAGTTATCCCTCACATCGTTGGCGAGATAGTTGATCGCATCAAAAAAGCAGGCGAGGGCAAAGATGTGCTCATTGTTGAGATCGGTGGAACAGTTGGCGACATCGAGGGCTTGCCATTTTTAGAGGCGATAAGAGCTTTAAGAGTAGAAGTTGGTAAAAAAAGAGCGCTAAATATCCACCTAACGCTTGTACCATTTATCAAAGTAGCTGGCGAGCTAAAGACAAAGCCAACCCAGCATAGTGTAGGCGAGCTAAGACGTATAGGCATAACACCAGATATCATCGTCTGCAGATCTGAAATGCCACTAAACCGCGAGCTAAAAGATAAGATAGCAGCAAGCTGTGGTGTTGAGAAAAATTGTGTCATAGAGAGCTTAGACAGCGCAAGTATCTATCAAATTCCACTTTCATTTTTAAAGCAAGATATATTAACGCCGATTGCTGAAAATTTAGGCTTTAATGAGCTAAAACCAGATATGGCAAAGTGGGATAGCCTAGTAAAAAGGATAATCGCTCCAACAAATGAAACTACAATAGCATTTGTGGGTAAATATATCGATCTAAAAGAGAGCTACAAGAGCCTAACTGAGGGCATCATCCACGCTGGAGCAAATTTGGACGCTAGGGTAAATTTACGCTGGATAGATAGCGAAAAGATAGAAGAGAACAATGTAAATGAGCTTTTAAAAGATGTTGATGGCATCTTGGTCGCTGGAGGCTTTGGCGAAAGAGGCGTTTTAGGCAAGATGCAGGCTATAAAATTTGCTCGTGAAAATAAGATCCCTTATCTTGGAATTTGCCTTGGTATGCAGCTAGCACTCATTGAGTTTGCAAGGGATGTTTTGGGCTTAGAGGATGCAAATTCTATGGAATTTGACAAAGAGTGTAAAAACCCTATCATCTATCTAATAGATAGCTTTATCGACGCCCACGGCAAAAAACAGATAAGAACGCACACAAGCCCACTTGGCGGCACTATGAGGCTAGGTGCTTATAACTGCGACATCAAGCCAAAGACGCTTTTGGCTGAAATTTATGGCAACGCAAAGAGCGTAAAAGAGCGTCACCGCCACCGCTACGAGGCAAATCCAAAATATAAAGAGACCTTTGAAAAGGCTGGTCTAATAGTAAGTGGCGAGAGCGATGGACTGATAGAGGCTATCGAGCTAAAAGGCCATCCGTGGTTTGTGGGCGTGCAGTGTCATCCTGAATTTACTAGCCGTCTAACTAAGCCAAATCCTGTGATATTAGGCTTTATAAAGGCAAGTTTAGAAAACGTCAAATCTTAAATTTAGAGCCATCTGGCTCTAAAAATTCTTTTAAAAATTTTACTGTTTTATTCAATTATTTGCCAAATAAATCCCACTACTTGCCATAAATTTTTAAGGAGAAAAATGAAAACTCTAATCATCTTAGCCCACCCAGACATCAAAAACTCGGTCATAAACAAACGCCTGCTGCAAGAGGCTCTCAAAGAGCCGCAGCGCTTTAGCGTTCATGATTTGACGCAGGTTTACGGAGGCAAAAGTATTGACGCCGCGCGCGAGCAAGAGCTCATCAGGGCCCACGACGCCCTCATTTTGCAGTTTCCGCTTCACAACTTCTCCTGCCCTCCGATTTTAAAATCGTGGATCGACGCGGTGATGACGCACGGCTTTGCTTACGGACGCGGCTCGGACGGCATAGCGGGGCGCAAAGTGGCTCTAGCCGTGACCGCAGGCATCAAAAAGAGCGACTACCACCCGCAAGGACGCTATCATTTTAGCTTGCGCGAGGTTCTTACGCTGTTCGAGCTTGCGTTTAAATACTATTTTCACGCCGATTACCGCGACTTTTTCGCATTTTACGGCGCCGAGGAGACTCCGGGTGTGGACTACGTATCAAGCGACAGCGAAATAGAACGCGGCGCTAGAGAATACGCGGAGTTTTTGAGAAATTTGGAATAAATTTTTATAAAAATGGTTTAAATTTTCTGGCATAAACCATTTAAAATTTATAAATTTAATTGTATAAATTTTTGCTAATGCTTACTATTTTTGTCGGGTTAAATTTGTAAAGACTATCAATTTAACAAAGCTTTTAAGCTTGCCATTAGCCCTAAAATCCTACTTTCATTTAAAATTATAAGAAATTAAATTTCAAAAAGATATAATCCAAGCATTCAAAATAAAGACGAAAGATTGCGATGAAAAAGAAGTATTTTTATAGCCAAATTTTTGGCAATATGGGTGTAAATTTAAGTGAACAAGTGGCATTAAATAAAGTTGGTAAGTTCTTTAAAAATTCTTGCCAAAACCATGCTAAATAAAGAGGATATAAGGAATTTACTAGCGCATAGATTTTGTAACGACATACATAAAAAAATTAGTGAAATTCCGACACCAAGTGCCTTAAAAGATATCTACAAAGGCGCTAATCGCATAAAAGAAGCGATCGAGAAAAACGAGCGTATAGCCATTGTGGGCGATTATGATGTTGATGGTGTGGTTTCAAGTGTGATTTTGGCCGAGTTTTTTGATGATCTTGGCGTAAAAGACTACCTAGTAAAAATTCCAAATAGATTTAAAGATGGATATGGGCTAAATCCTGAGATAATAGACGAACTCTCAGCCGATGTAAGCCTGATTATCACCGTTGATAACGGCATCTCGGCAAATGATGCAGCTATTATTTGTAAAGAAAAAGGCATCGATCTTATTATCACTGATCATCACATGCCTCCAGCTGTTCTCCCAGAAGCTTATGCGATCATTAACCCAAAACAAGAAGACTGCAACTTTCCAAATATCGAAATTTGCGGTGCTGAAGTGGCATGGTATTTGGTTGGCGCGCTAAAGGATGTTTGCAAGCTAAACTACGATATGAGCAAGTTTTTAGAGCTTTTAGCTATCGCGATAATCGCTGATATGATGGAGCTAAGAGATATGAATAGAATGCTTGTTCGCCTTGGCATTTGTAAGCTAAATGCGTCTAAGCGTTCTGCATTTCACGCTATAAAAGAGTTTTATGGTAAGGAAAAATTTGAGTGCGATGATATTAGCTTTCTTATAGCTCCGCTTATAAATTCAGCCGGACGCATGGACGATGCGATGAATTCATTTAACTTCTTGCGTGCAAAGAGCATCGAAGAGGCTTACAACTACCTTGATACGATCATTGAATTTAACAACTCCAGAAAAGAGGAGGAACGCCAACTCTTTGAGTGCTCGCTAAAGGACGTAAAAGAAGATGATGAAGTCATCATCACTTGGGGTGAGCAGTGGCACGAGGGCGTGATAGGCATCGTAGCTAGCCGCCTAGCAAAACACTTTGCAAAGCCAGCTATCGTCTTTAGCATCGATAAAGGCCGTGCAAAAGGTAGTGCTAGAAGTATTGGTAAGCTTGATATCTTATCTCTTATAGCAAGCCACGAAAATTTGCTAACAAGCTACGGCGGTCACAAAGGAGCGGCTGGACTTACGCTTGCACCTGAAAATTTGGTGAAATTTAAAGAAGCAATAAATAAAAGTTGCTCATGCCTAAATATGCAAGATTGCAAAAGCTCAGACGAGCTACTTGGCGATATAATGCCAAGCGAGATAGACTTTGAACTGCTTGAAATTTTAGAATTTTATGAGCCGTATGGACAGAAGAATCCACGCCCAGTCTTTAAGATAAAAAATGCTCTTGTTAAAAACGAAAGACTTATAGGTAGAGATCAAAATCACTTAAAGCTCATCTTGCAAAAGGATAATAAAACGCTTGAGGCTCTATTTTTTAACTTTACAAAACACGCTAGAGTTGGCGAGATGATAGATATTATCTTTTGTATATCAAAAAATTCATTCCGCGGACTTGTTACTCCACAACTACTCATAAAAGAGATTTTATAAATTTTTATCTCGGTTTTATAATGCTAAAATTTTAATGAAACCGAGATCGCTTCGGCTTTAATTCACAAAAATCGTTTCTTTATATATTTAATGCAGTCCAACTAAAATAATACTATTTGACTCAAATTTCTGTATTGTAAAATTAATGTTATATAAATATTTATACTTTATTTAAGTTTGTTTTTGCTTTAATTTCAATTTTAAATATTAATTTCATAGGACTAAACATGAAAATTTCTTACGTTTTAGTATTTGCTTTAGTACCAAATTTAATGCTTGGTGCTGATGAAACGATAGACTTGGCTCCGGTTACCGTTTCCGCAAAGATACAAAAGTCCGTTCTTGACGAACCGACAAAGGCTCAAATAGTAGGCAAAGGCGCGATACTAGAAAACGGCGACATCGCTAAATCGCTTTTAAATTTGAGCGGCTTTACGATGGAACGTAAGGGCGGAGGCGGCAGCGAGGTTTATTACCGCTCGCAGACGGCGGCCAGACTGCCGGTATTAATCGACGGTAGCACGCTAAACGGCGGTTGCGGTATGCGCATGGATACGCCCATCACTTACATCTCGGCGCAAAACTACAGCTCGGTTCGCATCGTAAAAGGTCCGCAAGACGTAAGATACGGCGCGCTCATTAGCGGCGGTATATTTTTCGATAGAGAGATAGCAAGGCTATCAAAACCGAGCTTCGGAGGAAACATAAGCGTGCTGGGCGGTAGTTTTAGAAGATTTGAAACTGCCGCGGACGTAGCGGCGGGCAACGAGCTGGGCAGTTTAGAAATTTCCGGCGGACACTACCAGAGCGGCGATTATAAAAGCGGCGACGGACAGAAAATGCATACGCACTATAAACGCAACAGCGTCTCGATCGTAGGCACGCTAACGCCCACGGAAACTACGGCCTTACAGTTAACGCGGATCTAGGCGATGGCGAAGCGGCGTATGCCGATAGGATGAGGGATGGCATACAGTTTGACCGTAAATCTTTCGGACTCAAATTTGAACAAGACGTCGGCGAGCATAAGATCAGGCTAAGCTCATACTATCATCAAATCGATCACATAATGGACAACTTCACCATGCGTCCGGTGGTGCCGGGCGTTGGACGCGGCAAGGGATACAGCATCAGTCACCCGATACGCGATATGTACGGCTTTAAGCTAGAAGGCGAGTTAAATTTCGATAATCTAACTAGCTTCATCGGCGCAGGATACTCTCAAGATACGTTTAAATGGCGAGGTGCCGGAAGCGGTATGGCGGGCGTATCTAAAGCCGAAATGGACGCCGCCCTATCAAAGCCGCACGTAAAAGAGCGCAAGGTAACGTATAAAACTATATACACTCAAAACGAATACATCCTTGAAAACGACTACGGGCTTTTTGGCGGACTTAGGTTAGATGTCGGCGAGAGAAAGCAGCTACTAACGCATAAAAGTAGGAGCGAAAATTTATTCTCCGGCTTTTTTAGATACGAAAAATATCTACAAAATTTAACGCTTTATGCGGGACTAGGTCACGCGCAAAGGTTACCGGATCACTGGGAAACAAATAAAGACGATAATCTCAAGCTAAATAAAGAAAGAAACACTCAACTAGACTTTGGTACCGTGCTAAAAGATAAAAACTACGAGCTAAACGCGAATTTCTTCGTCTCGAAAATGGATGATTACATAATGATAAAATATAGTCCTATGGGCATGTCTTCAAATGTATTTAATACCGATGCTTTACTATACGGTGGCGAGATCGAGGGCGATACGCTACTAGCTGATATATTTAGACTGGGTGCCGGCGTATCCTACGTCTACGGCAAGGTGACTAAAAACGCGGGCGGATTAAAAGACGGTGACACATTGCCTAAGGTTTCTCCTCTAACGTTTAAATTAAGCGCCGGCCTAGAAAAGTCAGACTGGTTCGTCAAAGCCGACTTCTACGCTAACGCGTCGCAAAAACGCGCGCAAAAAGGCTACGGCGACGTGGGCGGCATGGATCTGGGCAAGAGCGATAGCTTCTGGACGCTAGGACTAAGCGCGGGCTATAAATATAAAAATTATCAATTTTTGCTAGCGGCGGAAAATTTAAACGACGCCAAATACTCCTATCATAACTCAAAAGGCGGCTACGGCGGCGGTATCGCAGGATACGAGACTATCCCGAACGGCACGAGACTTTATGAGCCTGGCAGAAGCTTTTGGGCAAAATTTAAGGTACATTTTTAGGACGTAACTTAATAAATTTGGCATGGCTGTGGGCTTAGGATTTGCCCTAAAGCCGTGCTAAATTTAAGTATTTTTGCTCTTATCTTCTTAATAATACTCATACTTACTACATTTACTATTAGTAATAAATTGGCACTTGGTATAAAATTTCTTATTAAATTTAAATTTTATATAGATTAAAAGCATAGATGTAAAATCTCAAAAATTTTTTAAAGGAGAGGTATGAAAAATTTACTTGTAAAATCAAGCTTAATTCTAGCTTTGGTAAGCTCAGCTGCACTAGCTCAAGGTGCATTTGTTGGTGGTGAAGGTGATTATTCGTTTAACTCAAAAATCAAAACAAAAAACATAGCAAGTAGTGAGAAAAATAACTTCAAAAAAGGTCACTATGGTCTTGGCTTTTATGGCGGTTATGATTTTGACAGCTATAGAGCTTATGGTGGTTATTATTATGACTTTAAAGCTAGGAAAAATGCTGGTGAATCAGATGCAAAATGGAGTAAGCATAAATTTTTAGGCGGTGTTGATTATACGCCAAGCATCACTGAAAATTTTAAAGCCGTTCTTGGCGGATACACAGGTCTTGGCTACTTGAGCGTTAGAGAGAGATTTAATAACGAAACAAGTAAGAAAAATTTCAAAGGCTTGCTAGTTGGCGCAAAAGCGGGCGGTATCTACTCATTTGATGAACATAACGCGATCGAGTTTGGCTTAAAAGCTGATAAGACTTTTTATAAGAAAAATAGCGGAGCTCAGCTAAGAGATACGACTATAGGAATTTATACAGGCTATACTTATAAATTCTAACATTTAGGCAAGGCTTAGGCTTTGCCTAATTTTAGGCTACTCTCTACCTTCAAGAAGTGGCACAAAAAGGCACTCATCCAAGTACTCTTTTTCTAAATTTCCATCTTTATCTTTTTTAAATTTAGCGATAAATTGCTTGCCATCTTTTTTCATTGGAGCTACTAAAATTCCACCATTTTTAAGCTGCTTAAATAAATTTGGTGAGATCTCGTCAGCAGCTGCCGAGAGCAAGATCCGATCAAATGGTGCGTAGCTTCGCCAGCCGTTGTTGCCATCGTCATATCTTACATGCACGTTTTTTATTTTTAGTGCCTCGAAGCGTTTTTTCGCCTCCATGGCTAGCTTTTCTATACGCTCGACACTAAAAATTCTATGTGCAAGTTTGCTTAAAATCGCTGCTTGATAGCCACTACCGCAGCCTATTTCTAGGATATTGTCCATATTTTCGCACTCTAGTGCCATTGTCATCTTTGCCACAGTTAGCGGTGAGCTGATCCACTGATTGCCCAGTATCGGCTGAGCATCGAGCTTATAAGCATGTGCAGTGATTGGTACAAAAATTTCACGCTCAGTGGTGGCTATCGCATCGAACAAAAGTGGGCTTAGCGTGATCTCGTCGGCTATATCGCTAGCCAAATTTTGGCATTTTATCGCTTCTAGTTGGGTCAAAATTTATATCCTAAATAAAAATTAAATCGTTATTATACGATTTAAAGCTTATCTTAAAATTTATAAAAGCCCTAAGTTTTTCTTTATCTGCGTGATCAAATTTGCATCAAAAACCGCGCTTTGCTCTAACGTGCCATCTGGTAAAAATACTCCAGCAACTTCTAATGCAAGAGAGCTTGAGATCATGACGTAGCAGTTGTTTGCGATAGCTAGAGCCTTGCATAGGCTAAGATAAGCATCCTCTCTAGCCTTACCCCACATGGCTGGCACCATGATGATGTCACATCCTTTTAGCTTTGCCCAAAGTGTGCTATCGCGTAGTTCAAAGCATATTAGCACGCCAAGCTTGAGCCCTCTAAAATTAAAGGCATTTATATCGCTCACCTCGCCAGCGGCAAAAATTTCATGCTCTAAATTTGGCCTAAAAAGTTCGGCTTTAAATTGTGAATGAAAAACATTATTTGAGTTAAGAAGCAAAAATTCGTTATAAATTTTTGGCTGGTGCGGATTTAGATTTGAAATTTGAGCGAGCCCTGCACTTTTGTTTAGGCTAGTAAGGTGCGTAAAACCAAGAAATTTATCTGGGCTAAGCGCCTCTTGCAAGCGTTCAAGTAGCATTGCATCAAAGCTGCCTATCATGCCACCGAGCATCGCTTTGTTTGCCCCTGCGAAAAAGCCGTCGAAATCATATCCACTTATGCAAAGCTCGCTTGCAAGAATGAGTGAGTTTTCAGGCGCAGCCTCAACTAAATTTGCAAGCTCTTCTAGGCGATCTGTTGCATTTTTTGCCTTTAAAGTTAGGCTTATTAGGTTTAAATTTTCGCTCATTTATTTTCCAAATACAAATGTCATAGGTTTTTCGTCGTGGCAGTCTTTTGGAATTTTGCAGTTTATATCCGTACCACCTATGTTTGGTGTAGCTTTTAAAATAACGCTTATAGCTGTGATTTTATCATCTCTCTGGGAGAATGAATCGTTAAAGACCCAGACCTCAAAGCCAAGACCCCTAGCCTCATCATGTGAAACTATTCTTACCTCTTTTAGATCTTTTGCTTCAAAGCCACACTGTTTGTTTATGCCAAACATCACGTCATTTCCTAGCACAGATCCTAGCGGTGCGAAACTTGGTGCAATTTCACCGTTTGGCATCTCTTGATAGATTTCCGCTTGGCTTGTCTCTTTTACCTTAACAAGCTTGTAGGCGTAGAAATTTTCGAGATTATTTTTATTTGCTTGATCAATTATCCTTTGATTGCTGCTCGCACACCCCGCAAAAAGCACGCAGGCAAGGGCTAAGATGCTATTTTTAAAAGTCATCAAAGCTGATACTTCCCTTGCTATAGTTTGTCACCTTTGCTTCAAAGAAATTTGACTTTTGGTCGTTAAATTTCGCAAAGTCATCGACCCATTTGATAGGGTGAGCTACGTTGTATTTGCGTTTTAGGCCGATCGCAACTAGGCGTTGGTCGATGAGATAGTGGATGTACTGCTCGATGATATCATCAGTAAAGCCCATTATTTGGTTTTGAGTGATGTATTTGCCCCATTTGATCTCTAAATTTCCAGCTTTTTCAAACATATCATAAATTTTTGCCTCAGTTTCAGTTGTGAAAAGGTCAGATCTCTCTTTGCGGACTGAATTTATCATGTTTTGAAACAAAAGTAGGTGCGTGATCTCGTCGCGTTGGATGAAGCGTATCATCTGCGCTGAGCCCAGCATCTTGCCCGCACGAGCTAGAGCGTAGATCGCTGTAAAGCCGCTGTAAAAATAGATACCCTCTAAAATTTGGTTGGCAACCATCGCAAGAAGTAGTTTTTCGTCAGTTACTTCACCTGCAAGCTCCTCATAGACACTTGAGATGTAGTCGTTTTTCTCGCGCAATACATCGTCGTGCTTCTCCATCTCGTAGATGAGGTCGGTATTGTCACAGATCGCTTCGACCATGACAGCGTAAGACTTGCTGTGGTTTGCCTCTTCGTAGGCTTGGCGGCTTAGCACGGCGTTAATCTCTGGCGCGGTAATGTAAGGGTTGATGTTATCAGCTAGGTTGTTTGTCTGAAAGCTATCCATCGAGATGAGCTGGCTCCAGACTAGGTCATACATGCGTTTTTCGGCCTCTGTGAGGTTGTAGGCGTAGTCGCGCACGTCATCGGTGGTATCGACCTCCTTTGGAAACCAGGTATTTGCCTCCATGAGGTCCCAAAGCTTTAACGCCCACTCGTATTTTGCCTTGGTGAAATTTAAAATGCCGTGTGGGTTGCCGTTAAAGACTCTTCTGTCGGTCAAATTTTCATTTGAACTTGGGTTGTATATGCGTTTTCTATTCATAAATTTCTCTCTTGTTTGTAGTAAAAATTTCTCAAAATCTTACCCAAAGCAAGGTAAAAATTTACTTTTATTTAGAGTGCCTTAGTCCTTTTTATGGTCATTAAAAAGCCAGTTATGATTAGTAAAACCGCGATCACACATGATACGGCAAACACTACCTGACCAATTTCGCCAAACATCTCTCCAGTGTGCAAGCTAAGCACTTTTCGCCCAGCCTTTTTTGCCTCTGGGATGCTCTCAGACTTGCTAACAAGCTTGTTTTCTTTGATCTTGCCAGCGCTAGCGTCAAGCTTTAGCTTGCCCACTTGGCTCTCGCTAGTTTCGTAGTTTATAGTGTAGGTAGTTTGGTTATTTTCAGGTACGTTTATCGTGAGCGATTTTAGCTCTAGTGTGACGTTATCTTTAAAAATTTGCTCCGCAGTCTCGATCTCTTTAAATTTCTCGTCGCTTATTGGGAGTAAATTTGATTGTGGTAGACTTTTTTTCATTGGAGCTGTTTTTAGATCAAAAAATATACTATTTACACCGCTTCTGACCCAGCCATAAGACCAGTAAAGTCCAGTTAGCGACATCACCACAAGCAAGATCGCCACGTAGGTGCCAAGGCTAGTGTGAAGGTTGTAGAAGCAGGCGTAGCCCTTTGCTTTTGGTTTAATTTTTAGCGAATTTAAGAAATTTCGCTTGATCGCTGGTGCGTAGAGGATGAGGCCACTGATAGCAAGCAGAGCCATGATGATAGAGCTAATGGCAACTATTTGTTTGCCGATATTGGCTGGTACTTTGCTATCAAGCAAGGCAAGTCCTAAATTTCTATGAAGACTTAAGATAATGATACGAAATTTCTCACCCCAGTCCTCGCTAATAACTTCGCCACTTCTTGGATCTATGAAGAAATTTAATTGCTTTTTATCCTTTGTAATGCTTATACGATAAGCTTCATTTGCTCCACCTATTTGTAAGCTTTCAAGCGTATCAAATTGAATCTCACTTTTTGCTTTAGCTAGGAGTTCATTTAAACTTAAATTTGTTTTTTCGCTAGGAACTAAGTTTATAAAATTTTTATTTATTGCGCTTTTGATCTCTTCTCTATAAGATGCAAATGGTGCTGAAAGAGTCATGAATATTAGCGGAATAGCCGCAATTAGTCCAATTATTAGGTGGATGTTGAAAATGATTTTTCCTCGTTTTAAAAACATTTTTTTCCTTTGAATTTTAATAGCGAATATTATTTTATTTTTTGTTAAAGCAAGATAAAAATTTATAAAATTATTTTTTAGTTATTAACTTTTACTAATGTTGATAAGGGTCTTAATATCAATTATCCATTAAATTTTTACATATTGGCATCTTATTTTTTGGTAAAAAGTTATTTTTAGCAAAAGGTATAAATAATGATAGATGTATTTAGATTTATGGTGGAGTTAAGCGAAAAATGATTTTAGCTCTAAAGTCCGTTATTATCGTATTTTGAGAAAATTAAAAGCAATAATTTTTACACTCAAACTTACACTCGAGCTTTTAAGGTTCAAGCGATTAAATTTTTGGTTATGAAAAGTTTAGTTTTCAATACAAAACTATCATAAGTGCCTAAAATAGGGGATTGTAAAGTTGTAAAGTTAAATGATTTAAGTTTCGGACGCTTAAAGTGGTCGTTTTGGCTTAAGGATTAGTAGTTTTCATCTCTTTTTTGCTCGAAAACTTAATTAAGGTTATTTTGTGAAACGTTATCGCTTTTATACGTTTCACTCTCCCCACTCGTTAGCCTTGTAAATGCCTAAAAGTTTAATGGCGTCTTTGTTGATTAAGTAGGGTATTACATAGCCTTTGGCGATTAGCTCTCTTTTGTCGTCCGTTATCGCTCGTCCTAGTCGTGGGTTGTCGCTCAAAAGCTCCACGGCGTCTAGTAACTTGCTAACAAAACTCTGCGCCCTGCTTGGGCTATCCTTTGCGATAAAGTCAAACACTGCTTTTAATTCGAGGTTAAAACGTGCTGTGCGTCTAATTACCATTTGGCTATCTCGTCGCGTATTCCCTCCAGCGGATAGGTTTCAAGCTCTCCGCGTCTGATAGCCTCAACGTCCGCTTCATATTCGCTAAAGCGCGATTGATATTTAACCTCATCGCTTAGGTTTAGCTTCACGCCGTCAAATTTAGCTAGCGTTATTAGTATCTCTCTTGCTTTTTCTATGAAATCGGCGTTATCTGTCCGTATGGTTAATGTCTGCATTTGCAACCCTTTCTTTTGATTATTTTAGCTTGTATTGTTAAAAGGTGGCTTAGTATTCACTCTTTGGCATTCACTTTTATTCACTAACTACCCACTTTATACGCTTATTGCGTGCTTACTAGTATTCGCATGGTATTCACTTAGGCGCTCATTTCTATTTCTGATTTTTGAGTTTGTGCCGATAATAGCGTTATTTGAGCTTCAGCTGAGTGCTCATTTTTGTTCCCATTCTTTTTAGTGGTAACTTTTCGCTTTTAGCCTTGTTTTTATCGTTGTTTGTATGGTAACTTTTCGCACTTACTATTTAAAACCTCGCTTGCTCCGGTTCTTGCCTTTGCGAAAGCTTTTGCTGTTTCTTTGCTGTTTTATGCTTTGGTATTTAAATAAATAGCCGTTTCTTTACATCGTATTTTTTACATATCGTTTTGCGCTCGCCTTTGCTCTGTCTGGCTTCATTCTATTTGTCATAATACACTTGTAAGCCTCTAGTGGCAAAGCGTAAATTTTGGCTAGCTCTTTATCGTATTTACTCACTTTCATAACTCTCAAATTGTTAATAATAGTTTCGTCCGTGTAAGGGCTATTAAATACTTTTAGGATTAAAAAGGCTATTTAGGTTAAGTAATAATCATCTGCTCGCTTCTCCCAGTCTGGATAGAATTTATCAAGGATTTTAAAAAAGGTTTCAAGTGTGTTAAACTCTTTTGGCAGGATTGATTTAGCCTTTTTGATTTTTTCAATATTTTATGAAAAAGGCTGTTTACCCTCTCGTGGAGTGATGAGGTTAGTGGCTAGCCTCGCCCCTTTAGATTATGATTAGCTTGCTTGCATATCGTTTTGCAAGCTCGCACCTTTTAAGGGCTTATGCCATTTAAAAATCCCTTTGGCTTCTAAGGGGTTATTTTTATTAAAGTCCTCTTTGCTTCTATCACCAGGGCTTAGGCGGTCAAGCTGTCTTTTTAAGTGCTTTACTTGTGCTTCTGCGTGCCTGAGCTCGTTAATGTAATAATCTACGAATAGCCACGCCTTAGCCCCTGCTTGATAAATGGCTTCATCTCTGCTAACGTCCTGGCTTTGCTCTAGTGTGCTTATTAGCTCATCAAAGCTTCGAGCCCTTTCAAGCTCGTATAGTCTTACGCATCTCTTGGCCGTCATTTTCTTACCCCTTAGTCGCTTTTGTGTCTTTTAGTGCATAATCGTCAAGCGTTGAGGCAATATCGAGTAAAATACCACTTAGTAGATAAGTAGCGTTTAGCCTCTCATTGTCGTCTATGCTCTCGTGTTTATTTGCTAGTGCTAGCATTAACGTTGATACTTGCCCTAATACGCAAGTTATTTCAATGCCTAACTCAAAATTCTTATTGATTTCGTTAAAAACTAACTTCATTTTTGCCCCTTTAGTGATAATTTGCTTTTTAGCTCTGCATTTTCTTTTTTTAACTCGTCTATCTCATCGCACAAGGCTACGTAATTACTAGCTAGCCTTTCAAACTTTGCTTTTGCTTGCTCTATCTTGGCTTTTAATTGCTCGTTTTGCTCCTCTAGCTCGACATGTTGTGCGTGAAATTTGCCATTATGCATTAAAACCCTAGCATTTTCGCTTCTTAGCGTGTGGCTCTCATAAAATAGCGAGTATGCCACATCATAAAGTGTTTGTTCGCTTGCCTCTGTGTTGCCATTGTTCTGCTCGATAACAAACTCATGAAACCTTTTAAACATTGGTCTGTCTGAATTGGTTGGGATTAACATTTGTTCTCCTTTAAAAGTATATTTACGCTATTAATTTTAAGTAAAATCATATTGTAACGATACTTAAAAGATTATTAACTAAAATAGCATAACAATATTTTATTTTTATTTTTTATTGCGTTATGCTATTATTTCATAAAAAATAAAGGCTAAAAATGGATAAAAACGAATTTCAAAACTTGTTAAATAAAGCTGGTATCAATAAAAAACGACTTAGTGAATTATCTAACATCCCTTACGCAACCGTTAATGCCTGGGGGTCACGCACTCCATATCCACCTTATTTAAAATTTATGCTTGAAAACTACATTAAATCGCTTGATATGGATAAAATCGTTGAGGTAGTTAAGCCCTACACTGAAAACAACGAGGATTAATATCATTTGTAACGAGTTAGTACGTTACTTGTAACGTATGTAACGTTACAAGTGTTACACACGTGTTACCGATAGAGTGACATATATGCACCCTAGGGTGTCAGCTGTGATGACATCCTTTAAAAGCTACCTAAATCTAACTTACCCAGCTCAACTTTGATCTTGGCTCTAACTACGTAAAATACGATATTTTTTA
>NZ_JXUP01000009.1 GCF_001891085.1 Campylobacter concisus | reverse complement strand
GTAAAAGTAAAACTATGAATCTATCATCTAAAAGAATGTGCGATAGATTTACATATATTTAAAAATAACGTTTGGTTACAATCAAAGCTAGAATTACAAGATATTGGCAATTATTGGGAGAGCTTAAATACTCTTAATCGTTGGGGCGGTAATTTTAAAAACTTTCTTGACGTTCCGCACTTTGAAAGAAATTGTTAAAATCTCTTGACTTCTATCTTAAAATCTAAGCTCTTTATCAAGCAAAAATGCTTTGCCATTAAAGCTCGTAAAAAATAGTTCATCATTAATTGGCAAAAGGCTTGGAATTTTATAAACATCTTTATAATTTTTAGTTAAAAGTTTATTGAGATTTTTATCAAAAACGCCTATGCTGACTTCATTTGTCATATCGCAAGCTACGTAAATTTTATTTTTAATTGCCACAATTTGTGAGATTTTACAGCCAACATTTGGCATAGCAAATAAGAAATTTTTCTCATTTGTTACCTCAATAATCTCATTATTTAAATTTGCGATATAAAAGGATTCTCCATCATTTCCGCACTCTTGATTTTTATAAATCGTATCTTTTAGATCCAAATTTTTAATTTGTCCATCTTTTATAAAGACGATGCTTTGGTTGCTTTCATTAATAAAGCAGCCTAATTGCTGGGCAAAAGCTGTTATCAAAAACAAACTTATACAAAGCAGAAATCTCATAATCCAAGGCACTTTCATCATAAATTTAATAAGTAAAAAACTATACATACTTAACTCTTAAAAGCAAATTAGCGATTAATTTATTTTTTTAAGCTTTTAAAGAAAAATATCAATATTTTTTTTTAAATTTTATTATTTACATTAAATATATATTTGATTTTAATCAATACTAATATAGCTTTAATAAAATTTATTATCTATTAAATCGCTTATTTTTAGTGCTAATTTGAATAAAAATCTAATTCTAAATTATTTCTTAAGAAAATTATTTAAATTAAATAATTATATTAAGTAATGAGAAATCTTTAGCATTTAATTAAAAGCCAAAAATTTATGCATTTGGTATATTTTTAGCTTAAAGCCATTGGTAATTTAAATTTGTTTAAATAGGCTATAATCCGCCAAAAAAGGAGAGATAATGCTAACGCATTTAGATGAGAAAGATCGTCCAAAAATGGTCGATGTGAGCCCAAAAGATCCTACAAAAAGAGTAGCAACTGCTAGCGGGATCATAAAAATGAGCAAAGAGGCCTTTAGGGCGATAAAAGAAAATACCGGCAAAAAAGGCCCGGTCATCCAAACGGCTGTCGTTGCTGCGATAATGGGAGCAAAAAAGACAAGCGAACTAATCCCGATGTGCCATCCACTAGCTATTTTAGGTGTGGATTGTGATATTGAGGAGCTATCTGAAATTTGCGCTTTTAAGCTTTATGTGAGCGTAAAAATAGAGGGTAAAACAGGCGTTGAGATGGAGGCATTAACTGGCGTTAGCGTGGGGCTTTTGACCATTTATGATATGGTAAAAGCTATAGATAAAAGCATGGAAATAAGTAATATCGTATTAGAGAGTAAAACAGGAGGAAAAAGTGGCGAGTATATGCGATCTAAATAACAAAAAAGCAAAAATTGATTACCCAACGCATTGGGAATACAAAATAATATTTGATGCAGATGTCAATGTAGAAGAAAAGGTAAAAGAGATAGTAAAAGATAGAGAATTTAAGCTAGTCTTTTCAAAATTTAGCAAAGATAAAAAGTACGCAAGCTATGACTTAGCCGTACTAGTTTTGAGCGAAGAAGAGAGGCTAGAGATATTTTCAGCACTAAAACACGAAGCAAAATACGTTTTATAAGGTAAAAGATATGAACAATTTAGAACAAAATTTACATGATTATAAAAGCAGCGATGGCTTATTAATAAGCATAAAAGCTCTTTGCAATAACTTCTTTCAAGATGCTGCAAACAAAGATATAAATACTTTGCCAGAAATTTTAAAGGCTAAAATGAATGAGCTTTATGACAAGATGAACAAAGAAGATCTCATAAATACAAAAAATCTAAAAAGTGCCATGGAGGGAATAAATCAAGCCATTGTCGGTGCTGAAGAAAAGGCACTTTACGAGCTACTTGATAAAAAAGATGAGCTAAATCGTGCAATAGAAGCAAAACGTGAAGAGATAAAAAATAGACTCAAAATTTCATTTGAGGCAGCTGAAGAAGTCGTAAAAGATAGAAATTTTAGTGAAAAAGAGGAAATTTTAGAGCTTTTAAATAATGCGATCATTAGAGAAACAAGGCTTCTTGGTATCTTAAAAGAGAGCGCTCAAATCGCTTTTTTAACAACTCTTGAAGGTGCAAAAGATGTCGAAGAAACAGCTGGTGCGATAGCTAAAAATATGACCTATGTTGCGATAATTGGAGGTGAGTTTAGTAAAGAGCGGATACTTGAAATTTCAAAAAATATCATCATAGCAGCAGCAAATTTGGCAGATGAGGGTCATATCTTTGCAAAAGAGCTGATAAGTGGAGCGATAAGTGGCACAAGAGATGGCATTTTAAGAGCCATAGAAAAGCTTAAAGATGAGGCGAAATTTGCTCCAGATGAGCTTAGGCTAAACTCACAACTACTAAATTTAAAAAATATTGATGAAGAATTTATAGCCTTGCTTAGGGAACTTGAAAAGGAATTTGAAGGTGTAGCAAGAAATGAAATCGAAAATGTGATAAATAGCGAGCTAGATACAAACCTAGCAAAATTTAAACGCATTAGCGATCAAGCAAGAGAGCAGATTATTTCAAGGATAGAAGAGTTAAAGTCAAACGGCATGGCAAAGCTTATGAGCGAGGCAAATAATAAATTTGAAGCCCTAAAGCAAGAGCTAAACGACAAGAGTAAAAAGCTAAAGCTAAATTTTGATACAAATGACAAAATCGAAGAGATCAAACAAGAGATCGCTAATCTTGAGAAAAAAGCCAATGAAAAATTTGAAGACATCAAACAAATTGACATCAAATCAGAAGCCAAGAAATTTGGAGATAGGGCTTATCAAGCTGCAAAAGATCTGTTAAATGTTATTAAAAAAGATAAAAAAGAGGATTAAATTATCAAGCTTATCTTGAAATTTTTCTTGAAAGATACTCACGCTAAATATTCTTGCCAAGTGTGAAAAATTTCTCCACACTTGGCTTTTACTTTCTAAAGCCTTAAAATCACAAAAATAGATAAAGTAAAAATGTTCCCAAGATCAAGCGGTAGATGACAAAAGGAAGCATCCTGATTCTTGAGATGATCCCCATAAATAGCTTAACGCAAAGATAAGCGCTAACTGCACTTATAATGACACCAAGGGCAATGTCGCTCCATGGCAAAGCGTTTGGATCTTTTATAAGCTTGATGCTCTCAAGTCCGCCGGCTAGGATGATGACTGGGATCGACATCAAAAATGAGAAATTCGCACTACCCTTGTGGCTAAATCCTAAAAATAAGGCTGCTGTCATCGTTATGCCTGATCTTGAGACGCCAGGGATGAGCGCCACAGCTTGAGCAAGGCCGATAATAAGTGCAAATTTTATGGTCATTTCATATTCGCTTTTATTTGTCGAGCGAAGATCTGCAAAGTAAAGCGCTATGCCAAAGACGATCGTAGTAATAGCGATCACAACGCCGCTTCTTGCGTACTCTTCGATAATATTGTTAAACAAAAGTCCAAAAATCCCAACTGGAATGGTAGCAAAGCCGACACACCAAACAAGCAAGCTATCGCCTACCATCTTTCTTTGTGCGATCGAGGCAAAAAAGTCACGAAGTAGCTTAAAAATCGTATCTTTAAAATAAAAAAGTATCGCACTTAGCGTACCAACGTGCACTGCCACGTCAAAGGCAAGCCCCTGATCTGGCCAGCCAAGTAGCTTTGGCACCAAGATAAGATGAGCCGAGCTAGAAATGGGTAAAAATTCGCTTATACCTTGCACCAAGGCCAAAACGATAACGTGAGAAATTTCCATAAAATGCCTTTTTTGATTTTAGATTGCAGTTGGGGATTTTACTCCCCAAGATTAAATTTATATAAGTTCGCTAGCAAAATTTGCAAGCTTTTGCGGAGTAAATCCGAAGTGGTCAAATAGCTCATTTGCCTTGCCGCTGGCGCCAAAGCTGTTCATGCCATAAACTGCGTCGGCAAATTTATACCACTCAAGGCCAGTTGCGGCCTCAACTGCGATGATGGTTGTATTTTTATCTAAAATTCTAGCCACATACTCAGCTGGCTGCTCGCAAAGTAGGTCAAAACAAGGCGCTGATACGATGTTTGCACCAATGCCCTGCTCAGCTAGAAGTTCGGCTGCTTTTACGCAGAGTGAAACCTCGCTACCGCTTGCTATAAATGTTATCTTTGCTTCTTTTGCCGAGCTTAAAAGATACGCGCCGTTGCCAACCTCGCCAAATTCGCCTTTTGCAAGTGGGTCAAGCCCTTGGCGACTAAGCACAAATGCGCTTGGAGCGTTTAAATTTAGAGCCGCTTGCCAGCTAGCTGCGTTTTCGTTGCCATCAGCTGGGCGGAAAGTATAGAAATTTGGCATCGCTCTAAATGTGCTAAGCTGCTCGATAGGCTGATGTGTCGGACCATCTTCGCCAACGCCGATACTATCGTGCGTAAAGACAAAAAAGTGCTTGATGCCCATGAGTGCTGCTATCCTTGCACTTGGCTTTAGATAGTCGCTAAAGATGAAAAACGTCGCTGAAAATGGCAAGAAAAGGCCGTATCTGGCGATGCCGTTGTTGATAGCTGCCATGGCATGTTCTCTGATGCCGTAGTGGATATTTTTACCATTTGGGAAGTCACCCATGCCCTTTAACTCGGTCTTGTTTGAAGGAGCAAGATCTGCGCTGCCACCGATAAAGCCAGGAAGTTTTTTAGCTATCTCGTTTAAAATAACGTGATTTGTATCTCTTGTGGCTAGCTTTTTGTCGCTAAAGTCTGGAAATTCGAGCTTGCTAAAGTTTGGATTAAGAAGTGAGTTTAGTAAATTTTTGCCTTCAATGCTTAGCGCCTCAACCTTTTTGTTCCACATCGCCTCTTCTAGATCGCCCTTTTCAACTGCACCTCTAAATCTTAAAAGCACGTCCTCATCAATGGCAAATTTCTTCTCAGGATCAAAACCAGCTGCAGCCTTTGCCTTTTTGATGATCTCTTCGCCAAGTGGGGCGCCGTGGCTGTGGTGTGAGCCCTCAAGCTCCATTGCACCACGTGCTATGCGTGTGTTTGCGATGATGAGATATGGCGACTCTTTCTCGTTTGCCTGCTCTAGTGCAAATTCGATCTGGTCATAGTCGTGTCCGTCGATACGTGCGACCTCCCAGCCCTGCGCCTCAAACCTCGCTTTGACATCCTCACTAAAAGCTATCGCCGTATCACCCTCGATCGTGATGTTGTTTGAGTCGTAGATGAGCACAAGGTTATCTAGTCTTAAATTTCCGGCTACCGAACATGCCTCGTAGCTTATGCCCTCTTCTAGGTCGCCGTCGCCGCAAAGGCAGTAAATTTTATGATCGATTATTTTATTGTCCGGCTCATTTAGCACGTTTGCAGCGTATTTTTCTGCCATGGCTAGGCCAACTGCATTTGCTACGCCTTGACCAAGTGGGCCAGTAGCAACCTCAACGCCTGGAGTGTGAATTTCTGGGTGTCCTGGGGTATTTGAGCCAAGTTGGCGAAAATTTTTAAGCTCGTCTAGGCTTAGATCGTAGCCGCTTAGGTGCAAGAAGCTATAAACCAAACTTGAAGCGTGACCACCGCTAAAAACCAGCCTATCTCTATTTAGCCATTTTGGATTTTTTGGATTGTGTTTTAAAAAGTTGCTTAAAACCACCATAATATCAGCTAGACCCATAGGTGCGCCTGGGTGTCCGCTGTTAGCGTTTTGCACCATGTCAGCGCACAAAAATCTTATAGTATCGGCTTGTTTTTTTAGCATATGATCTCCTTTTATTGCGCCAGATTATACAAAAAAGTGATTAAAACTTGCCTTGCATTTTTGTCCAAAATGTCTAAATAGTAATATAAATTTTTTAAATTTTTAGCAGTAAAAAGCTAGAAATTTCTAGCTTTTATCTAAGGTGTTTATCCGTAAGCTCTAAGATCATCTTTGCGATGTTTGCATCTATCTGTTTTAGTGCCTCTTCTATCTCGCAAATTAGCTCATCTTTTTTCTTTTTTGCGCCATATAGACCAAGTAAATTTGTAAATGAGTTTTTAGCTAGGTCGTTATGCACAGGCTTTCCAGCGGCCGCTTCGTCGCTCGTAAGATCAATGATGTCATCTTGTATCTGAAAAGCAAGGCCGAGCTTTAGGCCGATATCATAAATTTTCTCACACTCTATTTCACTTAAATTTACTATCACAGCGCCCATTTTTAGACTTGCAGCGATGAGCTTTGCGGTCTTGTGGATGTGTAAAAAGACTAACTCATCTAGGCTTAGCATCTTGCCAGAGAGGCCAAATTTAGCCTTTGCTCTTTTGATATCCTCTTTGTTCGTATTTTCAAAAAAACAATCCAGTGCCTGACCTAGCACCATGCCGCTAACGCCAGCATTTTCGCTTAAAATTTCTACGCATTTTATACGCGTTTCAGCTGGTAAATCGGCACGTGAAATTTCATAAAAAGCATGTGTATTTAGCGCATCTCCTGCAAGTATGGCAGTAGTCTCATCATATGTGACATGAAGCGTTGGGGTGCCGCGTCTTAGGCTTGCATTGTCCATCGAAGGCAAGTCATCATGGATAAGCGAGTATGTATGCATCATCTCAAGCCCTAAAGCCACTCTCATGGCCTTTTGCGTGAGGCTTTTATCCACACTTTCCACCACGCCAAGAAGCAAAAGCGCCCTAAAGTGCTTGCCCCCAGCCTTTAGCATAACGCCAAGCGCCTCCTCATAATAAGGGTGAAAGCTAGGCGCCTTTGGCAAATTTGCGTTTAGAAATTTTACAAAGTCCTCAAGTAGGCTCATTTTGGCACTCTTGCAAAAAACTGAAAGTCATTTCTAGTAAATAGAAGCGTAAAATTTTTTAATTCACCAAGCTTCTCTAAAAGCTCTTCACGGCTACTCACGCTTTGTTTATCAAAACCCAAAATTTTATCACCAATCTTGATACCAAAAATTTCTGCATTTGACTTTGGCTCGACCTTTGTAACGACTAAATTTTTATCCACCGTGATACCATAATCCACCAAAATCTTATCATCAAGCATCGTTTGTGGCTCTTTTGGCATGATATTAAAATTTGGTATATCAAGGCTCGAAGGGGCGTCTACATCAAGACTTTGGTTAAATTTAACATCCCCACTTACTGGCACTTGAAAGAGCATTTCTTGCTTATCGCGCTTCACGATGATGTCAAGCTTTGCGCCCTTTGGAGCAAAAAGTACCATCTCATTTAGCTCTCTTAAGCTTTTTGGCTTGATACCATTTACACTAACTAACTCATCATCAACCATCATCATCTTGCCACGGCCCAAAGGATCGACAAGCCCTACAAAAAATTTATCCTCTTTTTGTAAAAATTTCACGCCAATATCGCCGTAGTAGACATCATCGTAAGATACAAAATGCTTTAAATAGCGATTTGGTATAAATTTATCAGCTCCAACAGCTATGCCTATCATCTTGCAGCAAGGTGTGTTTATCTCGCCAGTTGCGTTATACTCGAAGCTTAGCGTATCAAAGTCGCCTAAATTTTGCCCCAAAGACTTGATGTGACCCATCACTGTGTTGTTAGAGTCATTTAAGATGCCAACCCAGGTGCTCTTTTTGATGCGCTCCTCGTTGGTCTCATCAGCCATCACGACAGGGCTTAGCTCCTTGCTAGAGCGGACCAAAAAGAGCTGCAAATATGGGTCAAATTTGACATATTCGCCAAGTGGAGCTCCCTCACTTTTTGGTACTGCGATCAAATTTTTAGTGATAGCCACGCCAAAGTGTTTATTTACAGAGACGATCGAGTTTTTGTTCTTTTCAAAGCAGGCGTTAAAGTCCTCTTGAGTAGGCCTAGGATCGGCGTTTAGACAAAGCGCTGATAGCAAAAATGCAAGAGTAAATTTATATTTTAATCTCATTTTATCCCCATCGAAGCAAGGCCGCCAAGCATCCTTGAAGCGGTGTTTTTCTTATCGGCCTCAACTGATTTTAGCACGTCATTTACGGCGCTTATTAGTAAAATTTGCATACTCTCTTTATCTTCAAGCAAGCTATCATCTATGCTAATATCAAGTATCTCGCCACTGCCGTTTGCTCTCACGCTTACAAGTCCGCCACCACTTTTTGCTCCAAATTCTTTATTTTTGCTCTCTTCTTCCATCTGCTTGGCCTGCTTTTGCACATCCTCAAGCATCTGCCCCATCTTTGAAAAGTCAAATCCCTCAAACATCGCCTACTCCTTTATGATCTCGTTTTTGTTATTTACGTGCACGATGGTTGGCTTAAATTTCTTAGCCTTTTTAAATTTCATGCTAGCGTAAGCCACGATGATGACCACATCGCCCACGCAGACCTTTCTCGCAGCTGCGCCGTTTAGGCAAATTTCGCCTTTTTTACCTTTTATCACATAGGTGGCAAATCTCTCGCCATTATTTACGTCTAAAATTTCAACCTTTTGATTTTCTATCAAATTTGCAGCTTTTATAAGCTCCTCGCCGATGCTGATCGAGCCAACATAGTTTAAATTTGCGTCTGTTACGACGGCTCTATGGATCTTACTAGCTAAAATTTCTATATTCATTTTTACCTCTTTAAAAGCTCTCTTACTACTTCTTTGTCGCTAAATGGGTGCTTGACGCCCTTTATCTCTTGATATGGCTCGTCGCCTTTGCCAAGTATGACAAGCGCCCAGCCGGGTTCTAGCTTGCTAATGGCTAGTGCGATCGCCTCTTTGCGGTTAGCGTTTCGTATCAAATTTTCATTTTGACTCATACCAGCACAAATTTCATCTATTATGCTCTCTGGCTCTTCGCTTCTTGGATTGTCACTTGTGACGATACAAATTCTTGCGTATTTTTGGGCTATTGCTCCCATTTTTGGACGCTTTGTCCTATCTCTATCACCGCCTGCGCCAAATACAGCTATCAAATTTAGATGTCTAAGCGAGTTTAGCACCTTCTCGATACCATCTGGCGTATGGGCAAAATCCACGATGACTAGCGGATCGGTGCTAACCACTTCCATTCTGCCACTAACACCTTTAAATTTGCTTATCGCCTTTGAAAGTGTGGCTGTATCTGGGCGCTCTAGCAGGTAAACTGCGCCAAGGGCTGCGATTAGGTTATAAAGATTAAACTCACCTTGCAAGCTTGAGTCTATCTCCACATCACCATTTGGCGTCTTGATAACCGCGTCTATGCCGTCCTTTAACCCATAAACTATCGGCGCAAAGCTGGCTGGCTTTTTGAGCGAATACGTATAGGCGTTTTTTGGGTTAAATTTAATGCCATTATCATCAGCATTTATAAGCTTCATGCAATCATCATCAAAAAAGCTCGACTTTACCCTAGCGTACTCCTCCATGCTCTTGTGGTAGTCGAGGTGGTCTTGAGTCAAATTTGTAAAAATTTTTAGAGCAAATTTCAAGCTCTCTATGCGCTTTTGAGCTATCGCGTGTGAGCTAACCTCCATCACAAAGTACTCGCAGTCTTGCTCGCTGGCTGCTTTGAGGTAAGAAAGGGTCTTTAAAATGGCACTCGTCGTAAGCGCCTTATCATCTATCTGCTTGCCCTCTATAAATGCCCCTCTTGTGCCACTTAGGCCGCATTTTTTGCCTAAATTTCGCAAAGTCTCATAGATAGCAGCAGCCGTTGTGGTCTTGCCATTTGTGCCCGTGATGCCAACTATCTTTAAGCTTTCATCGATTTTTAAAAGCTTCTTGCACTCTTCAAGGCTGATTATCTTAGCGCCATTTTTTACCGCAGCCTCTGCAAATTTTGCATTTGCAGTAGTTTGCACGAAAAATGAGCCATTTTCGCACTCGTTTGAGTCATCTGTTATGAAGCTATTTTCTACTGATATTTTCATCGTTTTGTCTTTTTTGTATCTCTTTAAAAAGCTGATCTATGCGCTCATCACCGCCAAACATCACCGCCGCACTCTCAAGATAGTTTATGCTCATTTCGATAAAGTCATTTTTTATCAAATTTCCCAAAAATTCTAAAAAATCATCTTTGTTTGAGATCATAACCTTGGTTGAGAACATGATATTTTCAAAGACTTTTTTGAAGCTTCCGTCCTTATAAACGGCCTTTTTAAAGTCCTCGTAGCTGATCGCGTCTTGCTCTTCAAAATACTCATCGCTAGCCAATCTTGATTCTAAAATTTTTAAAATTTCATCCATTCCTTCATCATCTTCGCCAGCTCTTAATTTATCCATAAAATAGTCAAATAAAAGTTTTGCTTCCTCTGCATTTTTCTCGCCAAGGGAGCAAATTTGTATCAAAAATAGTAAATTTTTATCCTGTGTCTTTTCGTAAGCTAGAGAGAAGTAAAAGATTGCTTCTTTAAATTTAGAACGTTTGAAGTGTTTAATGCCTATTTTTTTATAATCTATCAATGTCAAATTCCTCGCCAATCGGGATATTTACGACCTCAAGCTCTGGGTGAATATCCATACGAAGTTGTCTTTCGAGTCCATATTTTAGTGTAGTTGTGCTAGCTGCACATCCATGACAATGCCCTGTAAGTCTTACATAAATTTTGCCATTTTTTATGCCAAGTAGCTCCATGCCACCGCCATCATTTTCAAGCATCGGTAATACCTTTTGCAAACTTGCACTGACTGGTTTTAAAAGTTCTTCATCGCTAAATGGGATCATATCTTTTCCTATTAAATTTTTGGGCTATTATAGCAAAATAAAAATGCAAAAAATAATGGCTATATTTTTGCTTAGTGCTAATTTTGCTTTATAATTTAAACCTTTTTGACACACCTAGTCAGTTTTGATTATTAAATATTTGAGCTAAAATTTAGTAAATTTTTGATTATAAGCTTTAGGATAAAAGGGCAAATTTTGCCCTTTTTGTTTAATCTATTAGAAGTGATTTTATATCTACTTTTTGCTCGATCATCTTGCTCTCAAGCATAAATTCTTGCGTAGCTTCAAGTGCTTTTATATCTTCAGGCGTGATCTTTGGACTAAAGTCATACTGCGGATACATACTCTTTACCGCCTCTATGCTAAGCCCGGTCTCTTCAGCTGTAAATTTTAATGCCTCTTCCTCATTTGCTTTCATAAAAGCCAAAATTTCATCTTGAGCCTTTTTAAATTTTTCAACTATATCTTTATGCTTTTTGTAAAATTCTCCGCTTGTGGCAGTAACGATGACTGGAGTGATGACGCCCTTGCCTGTTGTTACGACACTAAGTCCTGATTTTTTAGCATTATAAGCAGCTGGTCCAGCAAGAAGTGCTGCATCGACACTGCCATTTTCAAGTGCAGCTTGTGCAGCTGGGATGCCCATAGAAACGAACTCTACGTCATTTATGCTTAGACCGCCAAGAGCAAGATACCTAACCAAAAGCTCATTTAATATCGTGCCTTTTGGGCCTGCTATTTTTTTACCTTTTAAGTCTTTAGCGGTTTTTATACCTTTATCTTTAGCAAATATCGCAAAAGCTTCAGGTGCTCTTGAATATGCACTTATGATCTTTATGTCAGCTTTATTTGCTGCAGCAAGTATGACTGAAGTTCCGCCCACGCAGTTTAGAAACTGGAGCGAATTTGAAGCTAGAGCTTGAGTCTGCTTTGCGCCTGATGTTATCTCAGAGTACTCGACTGGTATACCAAAAGATTTAGCATAAAAGCCTTTAAATTTATCGACGATTGAGGGGACGTTTAGCGGCGATTTGACATAGGTCATGCCGATCTTATCTAGCTCGCTTGCGTTTGCGACTAGACAAAGCAAAGAGGCTGCACACAAAATCTTAAAAAACTTTCTCATATTTGCTCCTTTAAAAATTTTCCAAATTATATAACTTTTTGCTTCGTTTTGGTTTTAATTATCATTTTATAAAATGCTAAATTTCACTTAAAATTTTACGCTTTAAATTTATTAGCTCATCGCAAAGCAAATCTCTTGGCTTAGCTAGATTTGATAGATCATAGCTTGATTTTATCCCACCTTTTTCAAGCAAAATTATCTCGTCTGCTAAATATAGGGCTTCATCGACATTATGAGTGACAAAAATGATGGTTTTGCCGGCTTGAAGCTTCAAAATTTCAGCCTGCATGCTGGCTCTCGTAAAAGCATCAAGTGCCGCAAATGGCTCATCCATAAGGATCAAATTTGCTTCATATGCAAGCACTCTAGCAAGAGAAACGCGCGAACTCATGCCGCCAGATAGCTGCGAAACAGCGGCAAATTTAAACTCGCTAAGCCCCATCATCGATATGAGCCTATCTATCTTTGCCTCGTCTATCTCATGCTTTTTAAGCGCAAATACGATATTTTCATAGACATTTAAAAAAGGCATGAGCCTAGGTTCTTGAAAGACAAAACCGATCTTTGCTCGATCTTTAAATTTTATCTCGCCTAGACTTACGCTCTCAAGTCCAGCAATAAGCCTTAAAAGAGTCGTTTTACCACAACCACTTCTGCCAAGTATAACGGTGATTTTATTCTTTTTTATGCTTAAATTTAGCTCTTTTAAAACGTCAATACGCTTGTCATTAATAAAAAAATGCTTTGATAAATTTAAAATTTCTATCATCTTTCACTTCGCAAAAGGCTAAATTTAGATATCAAAAACAAAAATATCCTATCTATGAGCACGCCGCAAATTCCTATCGTAAAAATGCCTACAAATATCCTATCCGCGCGTGAAAGCTCCTCCGCATCAAGTATGAGATAGCCTAGTCCGCTAGAAGCTGCGATCATCTCCGCTCCTACAATCGCTCGCATCGCGTAGCCAAAACCTATGCGCATACCAACAAAAATATCTTTTATGGCATTTTTTAGGATGATTTTGTAAAAAATTTCAAATTTACTAAAACAAAAAATTTTACCAACTTCAATAAGCTTCACATCGCAGCTAGTTAGCCCTTTTGAAATGCTTAAAAACATCGGGAAAAACGATGCTAGGATGATAATAATAATTTTTGGAGTTTCGTTTATACCAAACCAAAGCACCAAAATAGCAATAAGGCTAAGTGGTGGAACATTTCTAAAAAATTCTAAAATCCACTCATAATAAATGCTAGCTTTAGGAAATAGCGCCGCCACTCCACCAAAAATAAATGCCAAAACAAAAGCCAAAATATAACCAACAAATATACGCTTAAAGCTAATCATCACATGCGTTATTAGCTCGCCGCTTAAGCTCATATCAAACATCGTTTTAAGTGTCGTAATAGGACTTGGCAAGATATAGGGCGTGAAAATTTCTAGCTCGTAAACGACCTGCCAGAGGACAAAGATCGCTAGGATCAAAACGCTCTTTTTAAAAATTTCTATCACAGCCCATCTCCATTGTGACAGCCGTTTTCACAGTACAAAAGCTCGATGATCTGATAGTTTTTAAGCTCGCTAAATTTATATGAAAATGCGTTTTGTATCTTTTCTTTACTGCATAAGCTTAGTGTTTTTATGCCTAAATTTTCAAAAAATCCAGGTGGGATCGGGCTTGATTCTATTTTGCTTATTTGTAAATTTATATCGTTTAGCTCTTTAAAATTTTTCCATGTTAAAAATGTAGTTCGCTCTAATTTTAAAGAATTTCCAAGCTCAGCCAAGTCCTCACAAGGCGTTGTTATATAAAGCCACTCATTTTCTTTTAGCTTCGAACTAAGTTCAATGGCGCTTTCAATTAAAATGGGATTTAAGCTTGAAATATTGTTTGAAAATTCTTTGAAATTTGATCTTATAAAATTTACAGCTCTTGGACAGCGACTATCTAAAACCATGCCTTTAGAGCATAAATTTTTATATGAATTTTTGACATCACGAACATGATCTTTTTCGCACTCTACTATGTTAAAGTCCTTGTTTTGCAAGAGCTCTTTTAATGCAGAGAAGTCATACATATTTTTTACAACGGGATTTAGCCAAAGTAGCTTTCTCACGAGTTCTCCGTAATTTTAATAATAGAAATCAAGATTCTATCATTTAAAAATTTAAATCAAGTAAAAAGAGCCTCTTATGACTAAAATCATAAAAGATAGGCGGTACAAAAAACTAAACTTAGCCTATACTTTTATATCTAATTTCTGTTTTTGCTCCACTTTTTCCATTAGCTTTAGTATATCAACTCCGTTTTTCTCAAGTTGCATTAGCTCCTTAAGATAGGCAAATTTCTCATCTTTATTGATGTCGTAAGTAGCCAGTTTCTCGCTTCGTCCGATCACTGAAGCATAGACTTTGTTGCCATCAAGTTTGTCCGTATTTTGCACATTATAAAGCGAGAGCACGCCCTCTACCACCTCTTTAAAATCCGCCCCACTCTTCATGCCAGCTTTCATGAGCGTAAGAAATCTCTGTCTGCTCTCTTCGTCAGTGAAATTTATATTTTGTAGCGTCTGATACTCGATTGGTGGCTTATTAGTGCTCGTTAGCATGGAGATAGCCTTTTTACCTATTGTAATGCTCTCCACGCCAACTCTTTCGCCAAGATACTGCCTAAGCGCATAATCAATCCACTTATCTTTAAACTCATCTATGCTTAGGTCCTTATCAAGTATCTCAAACCCTTCCACATGGCTCTTGTGACCAAGCCCAAGAAGTGTGTTGCCATCAAGTTTTGATGTGTATTCTTTTGCAAAGAGATCAACATCTGTTGGATAATATCCTATGATCTCTTCGTGAGCTCTGCCAAAACCAAGTGCTTTGGTCTGGTTGATAAAATTTTTGAGATCATTTATCTCATCTTGGCTGACTTGTTTGTCGTAACCCATGAGCTTACCCCAGATGCTTATCTTGCCATTAGCAGCCATGCCTGAGAGTGAGAAATTGCTAACAAATGTTAGATTTTCGCTATTTTTTTGAAATTTTATCGTATTTGTTTCATTTAAATTTATTGGCTCACCTCTAGTATCGGTATGACTTTTTTGCTCATCAACCAAACTGCTAGATAAATCATTTAAAGAATTTTTGTCTATATTGGATTTAGTATTTTTAGTATCAAGCTCTTGCGCTCTACTACTTTGTGAGCCAACATAAAAATTTGTCCCAACTCCATTTACACTACCTATCATCTCAAATCCTTTGAAATTTATAAGATATTTGAAACAAATATCGTCTTAATAAAATAAAATTTTAGCATAGAGTTCAAAGGTAAAAATTTAAATATATGATTTTAGATTAAAGAATTTACAACTTTTAACTATAAAATTTATAGTTTTGGTTAATAATTTTGGTAGATAATTAAAGAAATTTATAGTTTGAGAAAGCTTTTGAAAAGAAGGATTTTATTTTAAAAGTGAGAAATTTTATATAAAAAATAAAAAAGAGAGCCGAAGCTCTCTAATAATTATTCAGCTACTAGCTCTATATAAGCCATCTCTGCCGCGTCGCCTCTGCGAACACGAGTCTTGATGATTCTTGTATAGCCACCATTGCGCTCTTTAAATTTTGGAGCTACTTCAGTAACTAATTTATTTGTTGTTTCTTTATCTTGTAAAGAATCAAATACTGCTCTGTGAGCATTAGAGTCGCCTTTTCTAGCTCTTGTAATTAGCTTTTCAACATAGCTTCTAAGCTCTTTTGCTTTTGGTAAAGTCGTCTCTATCTTTTCGCTTTTGATGATAGCTATCGCCAAATTTTTAAGCAATGCAGATCTATGAGATGACGTTCTACCAAGTTTGCGATATCCGTGTTTATGTCTCATCTATTGTCCTTTTATTCTTTTACACTCATTTGTGCTTTAAGCTCGGTTATTTTCTTTCTTAGTTGCTCTTTGCCATCTTTTAACACATCGGCACCAACTGGATAGCCTATCTCTTCCATAACCGCTTTAATCTCTTCAAGAGATTTTTTACCTAAATTTTTAAGCTCTTTAAGCTCATTTTCGTCCATTAATGCAAGCTCGCCGATAAATCTAATATCAGCTTTGTCAAGGCAGTTAAAACTTCTAGCACTTAAATTTAGATCTTCTACGCTAGAAAGTAACTTTGAAAACTCGCCACCTGCAGTTGAGCTAGCAACTGGAGTACTAACATCAATATCTAAAATTCCTTTAAATACTGACATTTGTTGATACATAGCTTCTAAACAATTTTTAAAAGCCTCTATCGGACTAACTTGACCATCAGTTGTTATAGTAAATACAATCTTTTCATAGTCTGGATCATCCTCAACCAAGACATTTTGTATATCGTAAACTGCTTTTTTAACAGGTGTAAAAAAAGCGTCAAGTGCGATATAGTCGTCTTCGATCTCTTCTCTAATCTCTTCACTAGGAACATATCCGATACCTTTTTGAATGATAACTGAAAAATTTAACTCAGCATCTTCATTTATTGTAGCAAGGTATGCGTCTGGGTTAACGATCTCAACTAGATCATTATTTAGATCAGCCCCAGTTATCTCTTTTGGTCCTTTAAAGCTATACTCTATAACTTCGCGCTCGCTAATGCTTTTTAATTTAAATCTGATTTTTTTCAAATTTATAATAAAAAAAGCTACGTCTTCTAGCATACCACGCATACTGTCAAATTCGTGGCTAACGCCTTTTATCTTTACACCAATAGGAGCAAAACCTACTGTACTTGTGTAAAGAAGACGACGCAATGGGTGAGCCAAGGTAACAGCATAGCCCGCCTCAAAAGGATATGCTGTAATGTTAGCAACATTTTCACTAACACTTTTAACTTCAATTTCAGTTGGCATATAAGCTGATGTAGTAATCTTTCTCATCTTTATACCCTCTATTATTTTGAATAAAGCTCTACTATAAATCTTTCCTCAACAGGAATGATAACCTCTTCTCTTTCTGGATTTCTAGTGAAAATTCCAAATTTTTTCTCTTTTTCAACATCTACCCAAGCAACAATACCAGTTTGTGCTGTAAGATCTATTGCACGAACAATTTGTGGATTGTTTTTAGATTTTTCAACAATCTCTACTTTTGCACCTGGCTCAACTCTATAAGATGGTATATCTACTCTTTTGCCATTTACTAAAATATGTCCATGAGTTACTAGCTGACGAGCAAAACGACGAGTTGTTGCAAAGCCCATTCTATAAACAACATTATCTAATCTTTGCTCTAATAGTTGAACCAAAAGAGCACCGGTATTACCTTCGCGGTGTGCTGCTTCTTGAAATAATCTTCTAAATTGTTTCTCAGAAACACCATACATAAATTTAGCTTTTTGCTTCTCGCGAAGTTGTAAGCCATATTCGCTTATTTTTGCTCTTCTTTGTCCATGTTGTCCTGGTGCATAAGGTCTTTTTTCAAAAGCACTTTTACCAGCAAGTCTTCTTTCGCCTTTTAACGCAAGAGACACACCAAGACGTCTTTCTAATTTTTCAACAGGTCCTGTATATCTAGCCATAATAATTTCTCCTATTTTTCTCTAATTATACGCGGCGGCGTTTTGGCGGTCTACAACCATTGTGTGGTAAAGGTGTAATGTCTTTAAAGAAAGATACCTTAATTCCTTCAACAGTTCCTACACTTTTAACAGCCGTTTCACGTCCGCTACCTGGACCTTGAACCTTAATACCAACTTCTTTTATACCATGCTCTTTTGCTTTATTTAGAGCATCTTCAACTGCCTGCTGAGCTGCATAAGGAGTTGATTTTTTACTACCTTTAAAGCCTAAGCCACCTGCACTACTCCATGCAATAGCATTTCCCATTTCATCAGTTACAGTTACCATAGTGTTGTTAAATGTTGCACTGATATAAACGATACCTTTGGCTATGCTTTTTCTAACTACTTTTTTCTTAACAATTTTTCTTTTCGCCATTTATTATCCTTTAACCCTTGCCTTACTTAGTAGCTGCACCGACAGTTTTACGTCTGCCTTTTCTGGTTCTAGCATTAGTTTTAGTCTTTTGACCACGAACAGGAAGACCTTTTCTGTGGCGAAGACCTCTATAACTTCCAAGATCCATAAGAGCTTTGATATCCATAGCAACTTGTTTTCTCAAATCACCCTCAACGATATGATGCTCTTGAATTTCTTTACGGATAGCTGCTGCTTCATCTTCACTAAGCTCATAGACTCTCTTGTCATAAGAAATTCCAGCTGCGTCAAGAATTTGACGAGATTTGTAAAGACCTATACCATATATATAAGTCAAACCATACTCTATTCTCTTTTTGTTTGGTAAATCTACACCTGCAATACGTGCCATGCCTTATCCTTGTCTTTGTTTATGTTTTGGATTTTCGCAGATAACACGAATTATGCCACTACGTTTGACAATTTTACATTTGTCACACATCTTCTTTACAGAAGGACGAACTTTCATTTTAGTCTCCTAAAAATTTATTCCACTTTTTTAGGGGCTGCATCAGGTCTAAAGAAAGAATTTAAACCAACTATTTTCAAAATAAGTGGGGAACTTTGAAAATAATTCTTCATACAGCTTTTCGCAAAACTTGGATTTTATCCAAAACCAGCTTTAAATTTACTTAGCATATTTGCCACAAAGTCAAATTTACTTATATCTATAAGTGATCCTGCCCTTGTCTAGGCTATATGGCGTAAGTTCTACTTTTACACGGTCGCCAGGCATTATCTTTATATAATGCATTCTCATTTTTCCAGCGATATGACATAAAATTATATGTTTGTTGTCAAGCTCAACTTTAAAAGTTGCATTTGGCAGTGCTTCAACAACATTTCCATCAATCTCAATGACATCGTCTTTTGCCACAAACTCTCCTTTCTTTAAATTTTTGCCATAAATTTTACGCTTGGCTTAAAATTTCGGCTTTGCCATTAACTATCGCCATACAATGCTCATAATGGCTGGTTCTTAAACCATCTTTTGAGGTTACTTTCCAGTTATCGCTTCCTAAAACTGGCGTGCCGTCTTTTTGGCAGATCATTGGCTCTATACAAAATACCATTCCCTCTTTTATCTTTGGTCCAGCTTTTGGGTTATGCCCCTCAAGATAGTTTGGAATTTCTGGCTCTTCGTGTGGCCTTTTTCCTATACCGTGACCGCAATATCCACGTAAAGGCACATAACCTCTACCAAGAATAAATTTCTCAAGCTCATAGCAAATTTCTTTAAAATGCATACCAGCTCTTATATAGTCAATCGCAAAATATAGTGCATCTTTTGAGCAAGCGATCAAAGCCTCGTCTTCTTTTGAAATTTTACCAACTCCAAATGTCCTAGCCGAATCACCAAAATAACCATCTAAATTTGAGCCGATATCAACGCTAACGATATCACCCTCTTTTAGTTTGTATTCATTTGGGATTCCGTGGATCACCACTTCATTGACGCTTATGCAAGCTGCATTTGGAAAGCCATAAAGACCTTTAAAAGCAGGTTTTGCCCCAGCAGCCCTTATCATATCTTCACAAATTTTATCTATCTCAAGAAGGGAAATTCCAGGCTTTATAATCGTAGAAATGTGATCAAGAGTTCGAGCGACGATCTTGTTCGCCGCTCTCATTTTCTCTATCTCAGCTGGTCTTTTTAGCGTGATAGCCATTTTATAGACCTACTGCACTTAGAGTTTGGTATTTGTTTGTATAAGACTGAGCTTCTATACGCCTCATAGTATCCAGAGCGACAGATACCACGATAAGTACTGACGTGCCACCAAAATAAAATGGTACACCCATAGTTTTTACAAGTACCCATGGTAAGGTTGAGATGATGCCTAGATATAAAGCACCGCCCAAAGTTAGCCTGCCAGCTACTTCATTTAGATAACTAGCTGTACTCTCGCCTGGTCTAACACCTGGGATAAATCCGCCTTGTTTCTTTAAATTTTCGCTTATATCTTTTGTGTTAAACACGATTGATGCGTAGAAAAACGCAAAGAAGATGATAAATAAAAATGTTAAAAAGTTAAACATATAGCCATTTGGACTTAAAAAGTCGTTGATAGCTTGGATAATCGGATTTGTACTAGCCTGTAAAATCGTACTTGGAAACATCAAAATCGCACTAGCAAATATCGGTGGAATAACACCGCTCAAATTTACTTTGATCGGTATATAGTTCATTATACGTTTGTTTTGATTTTCCATTATAACTTTTCTTGAGTAAGAAATAGGGATACGCCTTTCACCCATCTCAACAAATATAATAGCCCCAATGGTAGCTAAGATAATCGCCAAAATAGCGATAACTGTTAGAAAATTCATCTCAGAAGTATTTACTAAATTTATAGTTCCGCCGATTGCACTAGGTATGCCAGAGACGATACCAGCAAAGATGATAAGGCTTATACCATTGCCTATACCACGTTGCGTTATTTGCTCGCCTATCCACATAAGTAGCATAGTTCCAGTTAGCATAGATACGGCAGAGATCGCGATAAATAAATTTATATCTATCATGATAGCTTGTTCGCCACCACGTCCGCTTAAGCTTTGAAGTCCGATAGAAACACCGATTGATTGTACAAGAGTGATAACGATGGTTGCATAACGTATGATTTGCATGTACTTTTGCATACCGTCACGCTCTTTTTTCATCTGACCTAATTTTGGAAATGTTGCTGCTAAAAGCTCCATAATGATCGAAGCTGTAATGTAAGGCATGATACCTAGAGAGATAATGCTTAAACGCTCAGCAGCTTTACCGCTAAACATATTAAATAAGCCCAAGGCATTACTATTATTTGAATTGAAGAATTCTTTAATTACGTCGACATTAACACCAGGAACTGGCACATAAGCCAGTATCCTGTATGCGAACAAAAATGCCAACGTGATTAAAATCTTGTTGGTCAGTGTTTTATCCATTATTTTGTTCCGCTAACGCTAACGTTCTCGTCTTTGATCTTAGAAGCAAGAGCTTTTGCACTTGCACCGATTAGTTTTATCTTAGTAACGCTCTTTGAAATTTTATGAACGCTAGCTATTGTTGCTATTGAAATTTCAGCAAGCTCTTTTATAGCTGCAATTTTCTCGACATTAATAACATAAGGTTTTTCAAATTTAGAAGTAAAGCCTACTTTTGGAAGACGTCTTTGAAGTGGTTGTTGTCCGCCCTCAAAACCTCTTTTCTCATTGTAGCCTTTTCTTGCTCTTTGACCTTTGTTACCTTTGCCAGCAGTTTTGCCATTGCCGCTACCTTGACCACGACCTATTCTTTTGGTTGCATGAGTTGAACCTGCGGCAGGTGTTAATTTTTCTAATGCCATCTTAACTCCTTTCTCTTAGCTTTTTAGCAAACTAAGTGCTTTTATAGTAGCACGAACGACGTTTGCTGAGTTGTTTGAGCCAAGTGATTTAGTAAGGATATCCTTAATACCTGCAAGCTCGATAATAGGACGTGCACTACCACCAGCGATAACACCAGTACCCTCGCTAGCTGGGCGAAGTAGCATTCTACTTGCGTTGTATTTTACCTCTACATCGTGAGGGATAGTTGTGCCTTTGATCTTAACATGGATAATATTTTTAAATGCGTCGTCAATTGCTTTTCTCATCGCATCTGGTACCTCTTTAGCTTTGCCATAACCAAAGCCAACTAGACCATTTCTATTACCAACAACAACTAAAGCTGTAAATCTAAATCTACGACCACCTTTAACAACCTTTGTAACCCGACCGATATCGACGATTACTTCTTCAAATTCTTCTCTATTATATTTTTCCATCGATTTTCCTTTGGGTTATAGCTTGATGCCATTTTCTCTTAAAGCTTCAGCAAATGCTGCAATAACACCATGATACAAATAACCATTTCTATCAAAAACTGCAACATCTATCTTCTTAGATTTTAAAGCCTTAGCAAATTCTTTAGCTAAAGTGACCGCACCTTCTTTATTTGCTTTTATGCCTATTTTTCTACCATCAACTGCAGCTAGTGTAGTAGCTGTAACGTCGTCAATCGCTTGAACATAAAGAGTTCTGTTTGATTTAAAAATAGAAACTCTTGGGCAAGTTGCAATACCAGAAATTTTACCTCTGATTCTTCTTTTTCTCTTAATTCTAAGAGCGATTTTTCTTTTTAGTACTTTTGCTGTCATTTACCGCTCCTTACTTCTTAGATGTCTTGCCCGCTTTGCGGATTATGCGTTCTTCTAGATATTTAACGCCTTTGCCTTTATATGGCTCAGGTGGTCTAAATCCTCTAACTTGAGCAGCCACTTGTCCTACTACTTGTTTGTCATCGCCTTTGATAGTAATAACGTTTTTCTCAACGCTAGCTTCAACGCCTGCTGGTAGCTCATAGTTGATAAGGTGTGAAAAACCAAGAGAAAGCTCTAAAATTTTACCTTTTGCAGCTGCTTTATAACCAACGCCGTTGATCTCAAGCTGGCGAGTAAATCCCGCAGTGATACCAGTTACGATATTATTAGCAAGTGCTCTATATGTTCCCCAGTAAGCTCTACTTTGGCGATCTTCACCTTTTGGAGCAAAAACTATATGGCCATTTTCTACCTTGACATCAACATGACCTTTTGTGTCAAGCTCTTTTATATGATTGCCCTTTTTAAATTTTAGGACATTATTTTCAACGCTAACGTCTACACCACTTGGGATAGCGATAGGCTGTTTTCCAATACGTGACATTTTTTTCCTTTACTTGTCTAGGGTGTTCCTACATTTACGAATAAACACCACAATGCCGTAAATTTTATCGTCAAATTTGACGAAACCTTCATTTGAATTTCTAAATTTAGCTTTGGCAAAATCTAAAATTTTACCAAGCTAAAAATTTAACCTTAAAATCATAAGGTTAAATAGCGTTTAATGCAGTTTATTACCAAACCGTACAAAGAACTTCGCCGCCAACGCCAGCCTTACTTGCTTCAATACCGCTCATAACGCCTTTACTTGTGCTAACGATAACTGTTCCGTAACCATTTTTAAAACGCTTAATGTCGTCTTTGCCTTGATAAACACGACGACCAGGTTTTGAAACCCTTTTAAGCTCGTTTATAACGCTTCTGCCGTACTCATCATACTTTAAAACTACGTTTATAAATTTCTTGTTACCTTCTTCGATAACGTTGTAGCTCTCTACATAGCCTTTTGCTGCAAGGATAGAAAGAGTAGCCTCAACAACCTTAGAATGAAGCAATTTCGCAGTTTCAAGCTTTCTCATACTTGCATTTCTAATGCGTGTTAATCCATCTGATATTAAATCGTTTAACATTTCTCTTCCTTACCAACTTGCTTTTTTAAGACCAGGTATTAGGCCTTCGTTAGCCATTTTTCTTAGGCAAACACGGCAAATTCCAAAATCTTTATAAACAGAGTGCGGACGACCGCAAATTTGGCATCTAGTATAGCCACGAACCGCAAATTTTGGCTTGCGTGCAGCTTTTGCTATCATTGATTTCTTTGCCATTTTACTTTCCTTTTGCAAACGGCACACCAAATAGCTCTAGCAATTTGAATGCCTCTTTATCATTTTTAGCCGTAGTAGCAATCGTAATATTCATACCATGAGTTCGTAAAATTTTATCATACTCAACCTCTGGAAACATTAGCTGCTCGCTAAGACCGAAGTTATAGTTTCCACGTCCGTCAAAACCATTTTTTGGAAGACCACGGAAGTCTTTAACTCTTGGAAGAGCAACGCTGATTAGCTTATCCAAGAAAGCATACATTTGCTCTTTTCTCAAAGTTACTTTGATACCAACAGGAAAACCCTCGCGAACTTTAAAGCCAGCAACTGATTTTTTAGCATCAGTGATAACTGCTTTTTGTCCAGCGATAAGTGAAATGGTATCAGCCATATTTTGAAGCACTTTCTGATCCTTAGCAGAGTCTCCAGCGCCTACACTGATCACGATTTTCTCGAGCGCAGGGATAAGCATTGGATTTTTGATGTCAAATTCTTTTACGAGAGCTGGCTTGATAGTTTCGTTAAATTTATCTTTTAATCTACTCATATCTCTTATCCTTCAACTTTCGCGACATTTGATATGTCAATTGGCATCTCTTTATTTACGTGACCACCATTTGGAGTTTTTTCGCTTGGTTTGATAGCTTTTTTAGCTATTTTGCATCCCTCAACTATAACCTGACCTTTTTTTGCAAGAACTGCTAAAATTTTACCAGTTTTGCCTTTATCGTCACCAGCGATGATCTTAACAGTATCGCCCTTTTTGACTTTAAATTTTACATTAGCCATTATAAAACCTCCGGAGCTAGCGAAACAATCTTCATAAAGTTAGCATATCTAACTTCACGTCCAACTGGTCCAAAAATACGAGTGCCGACTGGCTCTTTTTTGCTATCAAGTATAACAGCTGCATTCTCGTCAAAGCGGATTAGCGAACCATTATCTCTTTGAACCTCTTTTTTAGTTCTTACAACAACAGCTTTTACAACCTGCCCTTTTTTGATCTTACCATTTGGAAGAGCTTTTTTAACAGAGCAAACTATAATATCGCCAAGTGTAGCGTATCGTCTTTTGCTGCCACCAAGAACTTTTATACACATTAACTCTTTTGCACCACTATTATCAGCAACTGCAAGTCTTGTAAAACTTTGAATCATTACTCAACTCCCTTTGCTAATACAGCTTTTAAGCGAAAATTCTTGCGAGCTGAAAGTGGTCTGCACTCGATCGCAACAACTGTATCGCCTGCTCTTGTCTCATTTTTCTCATCGTGAACTAAATACTTTTTAAAGCGTTTTACAAATTTATGGTATCTTGGGTGCATAACGCGTCTTTCTACCAAAATAGTAGCTGTCTTATCTCCAGCTTTTTGTAAAACAACACCTTGAATTTCTCTTTTTAATGCCATTTTACGCCCCTTGTCTTGTTGCACTAATTGCAGTGTTGATCTGAGCTATCTCTTTGCGAACAGCACTAATCTCATTAGGGTTGCTTAACTGCATAGTTTTTAGCTTTTGTCTTAAAGTAAATAAAAGCACCTTTTTCTCTTTTAGCAACGCGTTTAATTCTGCAACGCTCTTATCTTTTAACTCAGTATATTTCATTTTCACTCTCTCGCGTTACAAATTTTGATTTGAAAGGAAGTTTGTGTAAAGCCAAAGTTAGAGCTTCACGAGCCAACTCTTCGCTAACACCAGCCATTTCAAATATTATACGACCAGGTTTGATATTCATAACCCACTCTTCAACTCCAGCCTTACCTTTACCCATACGAGTTTGTAGAGGTTTTTTAGTAAGTGGCTTATCAGGGAAAACCCTAATCCAAATTTTAGCCTGTCTTTTTACGTGACGAGTTAGAGCTTGACGAGCAGCTTCTATTTGGCGAGAATTTATTCTACCAGCCTCAACAGCTTTAAGTGCAAATTCGCCAGTTGCTAAAGATGCTCCACGAGTCGCATAACCACGGTTGCGACCTTTCATTTGCTTACGAAATTTCGTTCTTTTAGGCATCAACATAATTATTTACCTCTTCTTGCTCTACGTGTTTTCTTAGGTGCTTCTTCTTCGGTTTTCTCAGGTTGAACACCTTTTTGAAGAACCTCACCTTTAAAAATCCATACTTTAATACCTATGTTTCCATAAGTCGTATGAGCCTCAGCTACACCGTAATCAATCTTTGCTCTAAGAGTATGAAGCGGAACGCGACCTTCTAGATACCACTCGGTTCTTGCCATCTCAGCGCCACCTAAACGACCAGCAACTGAAATTTTGATACCTTTAGCGCCTGATTTTTGAGCACCTTGGATAACTTTTTTCATAGCACGTCTAAATGCGACACGCTTTTCAAGTTGCATAGCTACGTTTTCAGCAGCAAGTTGAGCTGAAGCTTGAGCTTTTCTTTCTTCTTTGATATTTACATTTACTTCTTTGCCGATAAGTTTGCTAACTTCGTTCTTTAGGTTTTCAACATCTTGACCTTTTTTGCCGATGATGATACCAGGACGAGCTGCAACTACGGTTACACGAAGTTTTTTAGCCGTTCTTTCGATTAGAATTTGGCTAATTCCTGCATAGTAAAGTTTTTTCTTTAAAAATGCACGAATTTTATAATCTTCACCGATGTTTTCAGGAAGACTTTGTTTGGTTGGAAACCATCTAGATTCCCAGTTGCGGTTAATTCCTAGTCTAAGACCTATTGGATTTACTTTTTGTCCCATATTATGCTTCCTTCTTTTCAGGTTTAGATACTTCTACCATTACATGAGAAGTAGGTTTGCGAATTTTGCTCGCTGTTCCTCTTGCTCTTGGTCTAAATCTCTTTAATACAGGACCAGCGTCAACGCGGCAACTAGTTACTACAACCTCTTCTGGCTCAAATCCGCCATTTGCTACTGCTGAGCTAATAGCGTTTGCTATAAATTTAGCACCACGATTTGGCATAAATTGCAAGCTTGCAAGTGCTAGCTCGGCATTCATGCCTTGAACTTCTCTTGCTATAAGTCTTGCTTTTGTAGGAGAAAGTCTTACGAATTTTATAATTGCTTTACTCATATTATCTTCCCTTACTTGCCGATTTTCTTTTGCACTGAGCCTTTATGACCCTTAAATGTGCGTGTTGGAGCAAATTCGCCAAGTTTATAGCCTATATGATTTTCTGTAACATATACAGGAATAAAGCTCTTGCCATTGTGAACGTTAAATGTTAGTCCAATCATTTCAGGTACAATCGTGCTACGTCTTGACCAAGTTTTGATTGGTTTGTTATCGTTTGCATTTTTTGCGGCAATAACTTTTTTCATTACATGATCATCTACGAAAGGACCTTTTTTGAGTGATCTTGCCATCTCTATTTTCCTTTCCTTCTTGAAATTATAAGCTTATCGCTAGCTTTTTTACGGCGAGTCTTAGCACCTTTAGTTGGTTTACCCCATGGAGTAACTGGGTGACGGCCTGAATTTTTCTTACCTTCACCACCGCCGTGTGGGTGATCAACTGGGTTCATAGCAGAACCACGTGTTTGTGGGCGGATACCGCGGTAGCGATTACGTCCAGCTTTACCTATAGTGATGTTAGCCCAGTCTTCGTTGCCTACTACACCGATACTTGCCATACACTCAGCTAGTACTTGTCTCATCTCGCCACTTGGCATTCTTAAGATAACATACTTCTCTTCTTTACCCATTAGCTGAGCATAACCGCCAGCTGAACGAGCTATCTGAGCGCCTTTGCCGGGTTTTAACTCTACGTTATGAACGATAGTACCAACTGGGATAAATCTTAATTTCATAGCGTTGCCTGGTTTAATATCTAGTGAGCCCTCATCGATAGATGCGATAACGTCGCCAACATTTAGGCCATTTGGTCTAATGATATAGCGTTTTTCGCCATCTTTGTAAGCTATAAGAGCGATACGGCAGTTTCTGTTTGGATCGTACTCGATCGCTTCAACTTTACCTTCTATACCAAATTTGCGACGTTTAAAGTCGATGATACGATAAAGTTTTTTTGCACCTGCTTCTTTATGTCTTGAAGTTATACGACCATTGTTGTTTCTACCGCCAGTTGCAGGTAGTTTAACAAGCAAGCTTCTAACGCTTGGTTTAGCTGTTATATCTTCAGAGCTTAGTCCAGTCATATATCTACGACTAGGTGTATATGGTTTATATGATTTTATAGCCATCTTACGCCTCCGTATTTTCTAGGCTTACGCCTTCAGGTAACTTAACGTAGAATTTCTTTATCTCGTCACGTTGGCCTGCTCTTCCTCTAAAACGCTTAACCTTGCCGCTAATTCTAAGTGAATTTACGCGAACAGGCGTTACTCCAAAATACTCTTGTAAAACCGCTTTTAAGCTGTTTTTTGTAACTCTTGGTGAAGTTTGGATAACAACAACGCCTTGTTCTTGAAGGCCTAGAGTTTTTTCTGTATAAATAATTGTTTTGATATCAGTTATATCCGCCATTTTAGCCCTCTTTTGTTATAGTTTTTAGTGCAGCTTTTTCAATAATAACCGAACTAAATGTAGAGACAAGATAAGCATTTACCTCATTTGCATCTACTACATAGCAGTTTGCTAAATTTCTAAAAGCAAGTAGTGTTTTATCGTCTAGTAAATCTTTAACGATAAGCGCGTCTTTTACTTTTAAATTTTTGATGATATTAGCTGCATCTTTTGTCTTTCCAGACTCGATTGAGATGCTATCTACTGCGAAAATTTTACCATCTTGTGCTTTTACTGCCAAAGCGTACTCAAGAGCTAGTCTTTTTTGTTTTTTATTGACTTTTTGAAAATAGTTTTTCTCGTTTGTTGGACCAAATGCAACTGCACCGCCTACCCAAACGTTAGTTCTAGTTGAACCCGCTCTTGCACCACCACGTCCTTTTTGTCTCCATGGTTTTTTACCACCACCGCTTACAAAAGCACGGCTTTTAGTATGAGCCGAATTTGCTCTTATACCAGCAAGGTAAGATTTTACATAAAGATATAGGTTGTGCGGATTTACTTCAGCGTAGCTTGCAGGAAGCTCTAACTCGCCTGAATTTTCAAATTTATCGTTTAATACGTGAATTTTACTCATTTTACAATCCTTATTTTACCCATTGCACCATTGTGACCAGGAACGCAACCTTTTACAACTACGATGCCATTTTGAGCGTCAAAGCTTATTAGCTCGTTTTTAACAGTAACTTTCTCATTGCCCATGTGTCCTGCCATTTTCATACCTGGTTGAACACGACCTGGCCATTCGCAGTTACCAATTGAACCGTGGCGTCTGTGGAAACGTGAGCCGTGGCTTTTTGGACCACCACCGAAACCATGTCTTTTTACGACACCTTGGTAGCCTCTGCCTTTTGAGTTAAAGCTAACTTTTAAAATTTTAGCCTCATTTAATGGTGTAAAGTCTAGGTTTCCAACTTCGCTATTAGCTACTTCAAGCGTAGCAAATTTGTTAAATTCTGCAGTCAGATTGTATTTCTTTTGCTGACCAGCGATAGCTTTGTTGTTTGCTTTAGTGTGGGCATACGCTACGATAGCACGTTTGTTTTCGTCGATCTCACATACTTTAGCCTCAACTAGCTTAAGTAGTGTAACTGGCGTACTCTTCGTGGCAATCGTTCTACTCATGCCTATTTTTTCTACAATATATTCCATACTCTTATCCTTTTGTCCGCTTATTTCATCGCACGAACTTCGACATTAACTTCTGGAGCTAGGTCGAGTTTTGTTAGGCTATCTACAGTTTCTGGAGTAGCAGCTACGATGTCAAGCATACGAGCGTGTATTCTCATCTCAAACTGCTCACGTGAGTCTTTGTTGATGTGTGGAGATTTTAAGACTGTATAGCGTTTGATTTTTGTAGGCATTGGTACCGGGCCACGAACGTCGGCACCTGTTCGTTTGACAGCTTCTACGATTGCTGCAACAGTGCGGTCTAGAACTCTATGGTCGTAAGCTTTTAGCTTTAACCTGATTCTTTCCATGTGTTTTCCTTTAAAAAGAACTTGTCGCAAACTCGCGACCTCTTTACATCAAAATAACTCGCATAGGATCAAGCGATCGTACGAGCAAAGACGCTTGTCTTTTCGTAAAGAGAACGCGATTTTACAAAAAAGCTATTATAGTTGTCAAGAAAAACGTTATTTTTTGATGAATTTTTATTAATTATTTCCTTTTAATAAGGAAGATATAAAATTTAAAAAGATAAAATTCCAAGAAATTAAAATTTTAAAGAGAAAAGATGCCGATCTTTAATACAAAATTCTTATTAACTCAAGATCAAGACGAAGAAAAGCTTAAAAGGCGTTATGTAAATTTGCAAATGTATCAGGCAAAAGCTAGCGACATTAAGAGTTTCAAAGAAGAGAAATTTCAAACGCAGTTTCTAAAAGATATCTTTGAAAACTGCCTTGGCTACACTTTGGACACTACTAATCCTACAACTTTTAACCTTGAGCGCGAGAAAAAGAACGAAACTGACGGCAAAAAAGCAGATGGGGCGATACTGATAAATGGCGAAGTTAGATGCGTGATCGAGCTAAAAGATCAGACCACACAGCATCTTGATAAAACTCCGTCCAACCGCGAGCTTAGCCCGGTAGATCAAGCCTTTCGCTATTTTATCTCGCATGAAAATGCCAAATATGTCGTTGTTTCAAATTTTAATGAACTGCGTTTTTACATCGGCAATAAAACAACATTTGAAAAATTTGACCTTTTTACAGCAAGCTTTGACGAGTTTAAAAGACTTCATTTGCTGCTTAGCTTTGAGAGCATTAGCACGGATCTGCCGCTAAAGCTAAAAGAGAAATTTGCCACTCACGAGCGCGAAATTTCAAATAAATTTTATAAAGACTTTAGCGCATTTAGACTCACTCTTTTAAAAAATATTTGCAAAAACAATACTAGCATTGATAAAAATAGGCTTTTAAGCCTAACTCAAAAACTATGTGATAGATTTGTCTTTATACTATTTGCTGAAGACCGCGGACTACTAAGACTTCGCACGATAGCCGAGATAAAAGATAAATTTCAAAACCAAGTTACTGAGCTTAGTTTTTATGACTTTTACAAAATTTACTTTAAAGCCATTGATGAAGGCAGTGAACGTCTTGATATCAAACGCTACAATGGCGGACTTTTTGCCACAGATACTGAGCTTGATGCACTAAAGATAGACGATAGCGTGCTTGAAGCGCAGTTTTTAAGTGACTATGACTTTTTAAGCGACATCGGTGTAAATATCCTAGGACATATCTTTGAAAGCTCACTAAACGACCTTGAAGAGCTAAATGCGCAAATAAATGGTAATGAATTTGATGCCAAACAGAGCAAACGCAAAAAAGATGGCATATTTTATACACCAGAGTTTATAACAGAATTTATAATTGAAAATTCGCTTGGTGCGCTTTGTAAAGCCAAAAAAGATGAGCTAGGGCTTGATCTAAATGAGCTATTAGCACCAAAAAATCCCAAAAAATTAACCAAAGCAGAAAGTGAGATCAAAGACAAAATTTATGCTTACCGCAAGTGGCTCTTATCCCTTAAGATACTTGATCCAGCTTGTGGCTCTGGTGCGTTTTTAAACCAAGCTTTAGAATTTCTAATTAGCGAGCATGGCACATTAGACACTTACCGCAAAGTATATGAGGGCGAGGGCTTGGGACTTTACGATATAGAAAGCACCATTTTAGAAAATAATCTTTACGGCGTAGATATAAATGCCGATGCAGTCGAGATCGCTAGGCTATCTCTTTGGCTCCGCACAGCTGCAAAGGGGCGAGTTTTGACAGATCTTAGTAAAAATTTAGTAGCAGCAAACTCGCTTTTAGAATTTCCTTTTGACTTTAAATTTGATGTCGTTATAGGCAATCCTCCCTATGTCAGACAAGAGGCGATAAAAGAGCAAAAGCCTGCCTTACAAGAATATAAAGTTTATAGTGGCACAGCTGATTTGTTTGTCTATTTTTATGAGCTTGGCATTACACATCTAAAAGAAAATGGGCTTTTAGGTTTTATATGTTCAAATAAATTTTTCCGTGCCAGCTATGGTGAAAATTTACGCAGATTTATATTAGAAAATACGCAAATAACACACATTATTGATTTTGCTGGGGTTAAAGTTTTTGAAGATGCGAGCGTAGATAGTGCGATTACTATTTTTAGAAAAATAAGAGCTGGTGAAAATTCAAAATTTAATTTCCTAGCTTCAAGCACCATAAATTTAAAAACACAAAAATTTATCCAAATACCACAATCCACGCTAAACAAAACAAATTTCACTTTTCTTGATAAGAGCAAATTTGAGCTAAAAAGCAAGATCGAAAAAGTCGCAAAGCCATTAAAAGATTGGGGTGTGAATATCAATTATGGTGTCAAAAGTGGGCTAAACGAAGCTTTCATTATTGATAGCAAAACTCGTGACAAAATTTTAAGCACTTGCATTGGAGAAGAAAGAGAACGGACGCAAAAGCTCATTAGACCGATCTTACGAGGTCGAGATATAAAGCGTTATGACTATGAGTGGGCTGGGCTGTGGCTCATTTGCACATTTCCAGCGTTAAAGATAGATATTGAAATTTTTCCAAGCCTTAAGGGATATTTACAAAATTTCTTGCCTTATATAGCACAAAGTGGCGAAACCATAAATGGTAAAAAATGCCGCAAAAAAACATCAAATAAATGGTTTGAGACGCAAGATAACATCGCTTATTATGAGGAATTCGAAAAAGAGAAAATTTTATGTGCCAGAATGGTGCAAAGCCCAAAATTTGCTTACGATATAAATAATAATATTCCAGACAATACTGTATATTGCATAACTGGCGAAAATTTAAAATTTTTATTAGCCTTTTTAAATTCAACAGCTGTTTATAAAATTTTTAACTTTTTCTATGCTGGAGGCGGACTTGAAGGCGAAATAAAAATAAATCGATTAGAAATTTTACCTATCCCACAAATCACGCCACAAAATGAAAATTTAGCAAACGAGATAATAAATTTGGTCGATGAAATTTTAAAAGCCAATGAAAAAATCAAGCTTTACGAGAAGCACATACCTACTTTAAGCCTTGATGAAAAGCTAGAAGCCAAAGAAAATATCGACGCGCTAAACGACAAAATCAAAGCAAGTGACGAAAAAATAGACAAACTTGTTTTTGAGCTTTATGAACTAACAAGCGATGAGATCGCGCTTATAACAGGGGGGGGGAAATTGACGGTATAACAAAAATTTACATATACATCTTACAAAGGGGAAAAAATGAACCAATTAGAGCTTTATTACAATCAGCCGCTTAAATCAAGTAAATTTATCCCCAGAAAATACGAAATCATCTCGCCAAAGACGCTTATAATAGGCGCCATTTCAAGTGGCAAAACAGCCCTTGTTTATGAGTTTTTGAGCCGTTATAAAAGCGAGGAGAGACTTTATGTAAATTTAGACGATCTAAGGATAGACAGAGCCTTACTTTTAGCAAATCTAAAAGAATTTTTAGAAAAAAATACCCAGATAAAGGTGCTCGCAGTTGAAAATTTACAAGCCACTGATCTTATAAATTTAAGCTTTTTAAAGGGCGCAACACTTGAAAATATCATCCTTACAAGCAAGGAATTTTCACTCACGATTGACGGCTTTGCTCGCATAAATTTAAACTATCTCGATTACGAGGAATTTATACTATTTTTTAAGAAAAATTTGGATCAAGACCTGCTTTTTAGCTATTTTTTGGCTCACGGCAACGAGATAGCAAGTGCTTTTTTGGACTCGAGTGAGGTCACAGCGCACTTGCAGCAGCTCTTAAAAGCAAATTTAAGCGAGCAAAGCATTGCGATTTTAAAAGAATGTGCTCCAAAATGCCACGATGTGCTTAGTACTTTTGGTATCTACAAAAACCTAAAAGAACAGATGAAAATCTCAAAAGATAGTGTCTATAACGCGGTAGCCAGCCTTAATGAAAATGGCTTTATAGAATTAGTACCAAATTTAGATGAGAGCAGCACGAGCAAAAAGCTCTACTTTACAAATTTTGCACTTCGTAACGCTTTGTATCTAAAAAAGGATTTTTTAGCTGTCTTTGCAAATGTAGTTTTTTGCGAATTGCTTAAATTTAAAGATGAAATTTACTACACAAAAGAGATTGATTTCTTCCTTAATAAAAGGAAGATTGCAATCATCTGTGTGCCGTTTTCTGCGCCAGAGATCATCTTTTTGAAATTTAAAAAACTCCATGCAAGCTTAAAAGAGCTAGGTGTAAGTAAGCTTCAGATAATCAGCGTCGCAAACCAAGCTGAGCTTAGCCTTGAGGGCATAAAATGTGAAATTTTGCCATTTTCTAGGTGGAGTCTAGGTTTATAAATTTAAACCTTTATTTGATTATTGTTTTAAAAGCTTAAAGTAAAGAAGCTATAATCAAAAAAACTATGAAGGACGGACATGAGAGCATTTATTGGGATTTTTATACTTATAGTAAGCCTATTTGGCTATGAGATAAATCACGAAAACTGGGCGAAATTTTATAAATTTATTGGCGAGGCAAATGGTATAAAATTTGAAGTTTATATGAACTATTTTAAAGATGAATTTGAAAATTTTAAGCAAAGTAAGAGCTTTAAAGTGCCGGCCAAGATAGGCGGGCATATCTTTTTTGATGGTACAAAATACGACTACGAAAAAGGTAATCTTGAGCAAAATAGCAGTGAAATTTCATCTCTAAATGCTGTATCTGATAAGATAAATTTAGACGTTAAAAATGAAAATGGCGAGCTAAAGGGCAAAATAATCGTTAAAAACAAAGCCTATAATGCGACTATTAAAAAAGAAAAAGAGTATGAAATGCTAAATATTGGCATCCAAATGATCGAAGCAAATGGCACGAGATACGAAGCTATAATTAACGATATATTTGCCAAAGAATCGGCTAAAAAAAATAAAAATAAATTACTCTCGACACTTTATGACCTAAAAAGTGAGCGTAAAAAATGGCCAAATAACCAATTTGAGAGCCTAGATAACATCTACTATATAAATGACAAAATAAAAAGCATCTGCACCTATAAAAATAATAAAACTAGCTGCGATGTCGTCTTACTTAAAACCAACAAAAAGCTAAAGTTAAAGCAGATTTTTAAAGATATGAACGACCCTCATCTAAAAGCAATCCTCGCAACAGCAGGCGTTAGTGAAAATTTTGTACTTTCGCCACTTGGGCTTACCTTTTTAAACGAGGAGCAAATTAGCGTGCCACTTGATGAGCTAAGACCTTACTTTAGCGATGAAATCGGACTTTAATGGCAAAAATTTGTGGCATAGATGAGGCTGGACGTGGGGCTTTAGCTGGGCCTTTAAGCGTAGCGGCCTGCGTGCTTAATAAAGAAATTTCAGGCCTAAACGACTCCAAAAAACTAACCGCAAAAAAGCGTGAGGAGCTTTTTAAAGAGATCATAAAAAGCTCAAATTTTCTCATCATCTACTTCTCAAATGCGCAAATAGACGAACTTGGGCTAAGCGAGTGCTTAAGACGAGCGCTCAAAATTTTTAAGGCGCACTTTGAGGGTTTTGAGATTATTTATGATGGAAATTTAGACTATGGCGTTGGTATCACAACGATGATAAAAGCTGACAGCAAAGTCGCTGGGGTAAGCGCTGCTAGCATATTAGCAAAGGTTAGTCGTGATAGTTTGATGAAAGGCTGGGATAAAATTTACTCAAAGTATGGCTTTGCGGGGCACAAAGGATACGGCACAAAGGCTCACCTAGATGCCATTGCCAAGTTTGGCTATTCAAGCCTTCATAGAAAAAGCTTTGTAGTAAAGTCTTTTGAAAAATCTCTATTTGACTAAGATTAATTATCTAAGCATCAAATAGATGCTTAGATAACGTCCTTTTTAATGGCAGCCACAACCACAACTACCACTACTTTTAATAGCATCAAATACAGCATCATAGTTTGGCTCTTCTGTCACTTCAGGGACGATTTGCTTATGAATTATTACGCCATCATTGATGACAAATACCGCTCTTGCAAGTAGTCCTTTTAGTGGGCCATCGCTCATTAAAACGCCATAGTTTTTAGCAAATTCTCCGTATCTAAAGTCACTTCCTACACGTAAATTTTCTATGCCTTCAGTCGTGCAAAATCTACCCATCGCAAATGGCAAATCATTTGAGATGATGCTAAGTTTTACACCATGTTTGCCAGCTACTTTTTCGTTAAATTTGCGAGCCTCTGCTGCGCAAACGCCAGTATCAAGTGATGGCAAGCAAACAAGTACTTCTACACCATTATTTCCACCCACGCTAAACTCGCTAAGATCTTGTGCTACGACTTTTGCCTCAGGTGCATAAGAGCCGACGAATAGCTCATTTCCACTTAAATTTACCTCACTACCTTTAAATTTTGTAGTTGCCATATCTGTCTCCTTTATTATTTTTTTGCTTTTTTAAATGCTTGATCAAGATCCGCTATTAGATCATCAGCGTTTTCGATACCGATTGCTAATCGAAGCAAGTTTTGCTTTATACCGATCTTATCTAGTACCTCTTTTGGAAATGCCTCATGCGTCATAGTTGCAGGCCTGCAGATAAGACTCTCTACGCCACCAAGGCTTACTGCTAGATCAAAAATTTCTAGCGATTTTACAAATTTATTTACATCGTATTTTTCATCAAGCTCAAATGAGATAAGCGCGCCGATGTCACTTGCTTGAGCCGCTTGCATCTTTGCCTCTTGCTCACTATATGAGCCAGCAAAATGCACCACGCTAACGGCGTCATTATTCTGCAAAAATTTGATTATTTTATGTGTATTTTGCGTTTGTCTGTCAAACCTAACGCTAAGCGTTTTAAGCCCACGTATTAGGTAGTAGGCATCCATCGGGCTTATGATGCCACCAAGAGTGTTTTTAGCAAATTTTATCTTCTCAGCCAAAGCATCATCGTTTAGCGTGACGATACCAGCGATCACATCAGCGTGTCCACCGATATATTTTGTAGCGCTATAAACCACGATATCAGCTCCATGATCAAGTACTCTTTGATAATAAGGCGTTAAAAATGTGTTATCCACGATGACTAGAGCGCCCTTTTTGTGAGCGATCTTTGAAATTCTAGCGATATCTGTCACTCTTAAGAGAGGATTTGACGGAGTTTCGATAAATATCGCCGCCACGTCGTCACTTATGTCATCTTCGTTTAAAAAATTTAGATCGTCTATAAATTCGCTCTTTATGCCGTGGCTTTCAAAAACGGTCGTGACATATCTATAAGTGCCGCCATAGACGTTACTATTTAGTAGGACCTTTTGCCCAGTTTTTATAAGGCTAAGTGCCGCGGCTGTTGCTGCCATGCCTGAAGCAAAGCTAAAAGCGTATTTGCTGCCTTCAACCTTTGCAAAAATTTCATCAAATGCTTTTTTTGTAGGGTTGCTACCACGAGAATATGCAAATTCTTGAAAATTTTCAAGATCATCTTGCACAAATGTGCTTGCTAAAAAAACAGGCGGAATGACCGCTTTATTTGGATTATTTTTAGCTTCAATGCCTTTTACGATCAAGGTGTCAAGTTTCATAAATTTCCTTTTAAAATTTTATGAAATCTTACATAATAAAGATTAATCTTCCCCAAACCCACCCAAAACGTAGCTAAATCAGTAAGTGGTAGTAACATTTATTTTTAAGAATGCATTTTTTAAATTGCTGGGATAAATTTAAACTTTTGCTCTCTCCCCGCAAGCCTAATAAATTTTTCTTTTTACTCGCCTTTAGCTAAATTTTCACCATAAATTTTACTCTACAAGATCAACTTGCCAGTTTGCCTCTTGTAGCTTCATATCTAGCTCTCTGATCTCTTTAGAAAGCTCGTCTATTTGCTTTTGAAGCATAGCCACATCAACACTACTTAAAATTTTTATCTCACTATTTGAGTAAAGATCGACCTTTTGGCTTGCGCTTTTGGCAAATTCCCTAAGCACGCTTGCTTTTTGGCTTAGCGTATCTTTTTTAGCGATCATTTCAGTTAGACTCGCGCCTTCAAATTTTGCACTTGAGTTTGTTAAATTTATAGCCAAGATCAGTCTAAATAGCTCATCACTTAGCCTATCAAGCTCTTTTAAAAGAAGCTTTGGATCTTCGCTAGGTCTTTCATTTTCTTGTATTTTTGCATTATCAAGCAACCTGCCTTTTAGCTGCTCTAAACGTTTTTGTGTATCGGCTCTTAAAATGAGAGCCTGAGCTAATTTCATCATTTTTCCTTTTGAAATATTAAATTGAGAGAAAATTTCAAATTATATTAGTATCTTTTGGGTTATAATTGATTTAAAATTTTATTTTAAGGAAAAGCTATGAAGTACGATTTTGATACGCTTATTAGCAGAGATGGCACTAACTCATCAAAATGGCGAATGAAAAACGATATTTTGCCAATGTGGGTTGCTGATATGGATTTTAAGGCTGCACCTGAAATTTTAAATGCCCTACAAAAGCGTCTTGATAATGGCGTCTTTGGCTACTCATTTATCCCAAAAGAGTGGAACGAAGCGATTAAAGGCTGGTGGAAAAGGCGTCATGATGTTAGCTTTGAAAACGATTGGATGTGCTTTTGCACTGGCGTTATACCAGCGATTTCTACTGCGATTAGAAGATTTAGTAATCCAGGAGATCAAATTTTAGTTCAAGCTCCCGTATATCACGTATTTTTTAACTGCATTAAAAATAATGGTCGTGAAATTTTATCAAATGACCTTATCTATAAAGATGGCTCTTACGAGATCGATTTTGACGACCTTGAGGCAAAGCTAGCTCAACCGCTAACAACTATGATGCTTCTTTGTAATCCTCACAACCCAATAGGAAAAATTTGGGACAAAGAGACGCTTAAAAAAATAGGCGAGCTTTGCTACAAACATGATGTTTTGGTTATCAGCGATGAGATCCACTGCGACATAACTGATCCTGGTCTAAGCTATGTGCCATTTATCAGCGTTAGTGAAGAGTGTAAAAATAACTCAATCACATGCATCTCACCTACAAAAGCCTTTAATATCGCAGGACTTCAAAGCTCAGCCATCGTCACGCCAAATAAACAGATACGCGCCAGAATAAATGCGGCTGTAAATTATGATGAGATAGGTGAAGCAAATGCATTTGCGATAACTGCGACAATAGCGGCATTTAATGATAGTCAAACATGGCTTGATGAGCTTAGAAATTATCTCTTTGAAAACAAAAAAATCGTTGCAAATTTTATAAAAGAGCAAAATTTACCAGTGAAACTTCTGCCATCAAATGCAACTTATCTTTTATGGCTCGATTGCAGTGAGTTTTGTGAGGACTCAAGCCAATTCATGAATTTTTTGCGTGATAAAGCAGGACTTTGGCTTAATGACGGCAATGCTTACAGGGGTGATAAATTTTTTCTTCGTATGAATATCGCAACGCAGCGTGAAAGAGTGCTTGAAGGATTAAAACGCTTGCAAAATGGTATAAATTTATATACTTCAAGAAAATAAAATTGACCAAATTTGGCTGGGTGGCTTTTGAATTTTAAGCTACTCCTGCCTAATATTAATACAGCTCGGGGCATTTTTGAAGCAGTAAATATTGCCCCATCATTTTAAATATCAAATCAAGTTTTGCTAATAAATTTAAAGACAAGATGGCCTACACTAGTTTTTATTTGGTTGCTTTAAATTTAAGTACAAAAACCGCCCAACCACAATGTAGCAGACCGATAAAAGCGAGCATTTTATGCCTTTTTGAAGTGGTAAAGATCGTGTCCGTAGCTTATAAATTTAGCAGTGTGTTTAAAACCAAAAATTTAAAGATGAGCCATCTCGTACTGGTTTTAAATTTAAGAGAAATTGTTTGCTAAAACAAAATTTTGAGCCATTTTTGAAGTTGCACTTTCTTTTAAAACAAGGTAGTTCTTGCTGATAAATTTGATGATTTTAAAAATTTAGATAAAAGTAGAAATTTAAAGGCGGGAAAGCCCCGCCAGATATTATTTATGAAGCTCTTTTGTGTAAAACTCAACTGAGCCAAGGCCCTCTTTTAGCGCCCACTCGTAAGCTTTGCTTACAAATTCCCAGTTTATATTCTCATAAAAAGTCTCTAGGTATTTTGGACGAGCGTTGAAGTTGTCGATGTAGTAAGCATGCTCCCAAACATCAACAACTAGAAGCGGTACTTTGCCGTCGCTCACTGGAGTTTTTGCATTGCTAGTTTGTACGATCTCTAGCTTTTTACTGCTTGGATCAAATACAAGCCACGCCCAGCCTGAGCCAAAAAGCGTTGTAGCTGCTTTTAAAAATTCCTCTTTGAAATTTGCAAAATTTGCTTCGATCGCAGCTTTTAGCTCGCTTGACATCTCGCTTTTTTTAGCGATGCAGTCCCAGTAAAAGTCGTGGTTGTAAACTTGAGCAACGTTGTTATAAAGCCCACCTTCGCTATTTGTTAGAATTTCATAAAAAGATGCGTTAGCAAATTTTGTATCTTTTATAAGATTGTTTAAATTTGCTACGTAAGTTGCATGATGCTTGCCGTAGTGGTATTCACAGGTTTTTGCGCTAACTACTGCATTGCTATTTGCATCAAATGGAAGTTTTCTAAGTTCAAACATAATAATTCCTTAATAATAAAATTTGTTGTTTCGTATTATAGCCATAAAAAATTAATAAATAAAAATCTTTTAAATTTAGCCACAAAATATAGGTTAAATTTAAGCAAACCTAAACTTACATTTTTTGGCTGACTTTTAAACTTATAGAAAAGAAAAATTTAGGGCAAAATATCCCATGCATTTGGTTAAATGGATTCAAAAAAATTTATTAAATGTAAAAATAAAATAAATTTTATGTGTAAAAAAGTAACAAATATACTTTAAAAGTTTAGTTATTGAAAAATTATAAAAATTTTTTGAAAATATAAATTAGCTTTTAAAAGCACAATTGTTACTAAAATACACATATAAAAATAAATAGCTGTGAATTTACGAAACAAAATTTCTAAATTTTTATTTTTGAAATTTATAATGCGTTTAACAAAACCATTACAAAGGATAAAAGATGAAATTCTTACAAGCTTTACTTTTTACTTGTGCCATCAGTGGCTTAGCATTTGGTGCAGACAAGGTCTATACGATCAAATTTGCTCACGTTGTTGCAGCTTCTACACCAAAAGGCAAGGCAGCTGACTTTTTTGCTAAACGTACTGAGGAGCTAAGCGGCGGTAAATTAAAAGTTCAAGTCTTCCCATCAGCTCAGCTACTTGACGACGATAGAGTTTTTGGCGCGTTAAAGCTTGGCAATGTTCAAATGGCAGCTCCAAGTTTTTCAAAATTTACGCCTATCGTGCCGCAGTTTCAGCTATTTGACCTGCCTTTCATCTTTAAAGATGCAGACCACCTTCACAAGGTTCAAGATGGTGCAGTTGGCGAGGAGCTAAAAGCCCTTGTTACAAAAAAAGGCTTTGTGGCACTTGATTATTGGGATGCTGGATTTAAGCATTTTAGCTCAAGCAAAAAACCAGTTCTTGTGCCAGAAGATGCAAAAGGACAAAAATTTAGAATCCAAAGCTCAAAGGTACTTGAAGAACAGATCAAAGTAGTTGGTGGCAATCCACAAGTTCTACCATTTTCAGAGGTTTACTCTGCACTTCAACAAGGCGTAGTTGATGCGACTGAAAACCCACTATCAAATTTCTATAACTCTAAATTTCACGAGGTTCAAAGCTCTCTTACGCTTTCACACCACGGATATCTAGGCTATTTAGTCGTTATGAGCGATAAATTTTGGAGCAAGCTACCAGATGATCTGAAAGCAAATGTAAAACAAGCTCTAAGCGAAGCAACAGCTTTCGAGAGAGAAGAGACAGCAAAAGAAGACGCTCACGTCATAGCTGAACTTGAAAAATACATCGCTGCTAGTAAAAAACTAGAAATTTATAAGATCGATGACGCACAAAAGGCCGAATGGCAAAAGGTTATGCAGTCAATCTATCCTAAATTTTACGATGTTATCGGTAAAGATCTCATAGAAAAGACTCTTAGGACAAAATAATGAAGAGCTTTTTTAATGTCCTTGATATAGCGATAGCCTCACTAAATAAAACTATCGCAGTAGTTGGGCTCGCGAGTGGAACATTGCTAGCCTTTGCAAATGTTATGGCTAGATACTTTTTCGACAAAAGCTGGTCTTGGGCAAGCGAGCTATCAAACTATCTTTTTATCTGGTCGGCGTTTTTTGCCGCGGCATACGGCTTTAATAAGGGTATTCACGTGAGCGTAACTATCTTGGTGGAAAAATTTCCACCAACCCTTGCAAAAGCGTGTTTAATCTTTTCTCATGTACTAACTACTGTGTTTTTGTTATTTATCGCAGTTTATTCGATTGATTATCTTAAAATTCTTCACGAGATCGAGCAGATGATAATAGACCTTGGCATACCACAATGGGTACCTATGCTAGTGCTCCCGATAGCCTTTGTCACAGCTAGCTACCGCTCGACCGAAAAAGCCATAAAAGTAGCTCTAACGCCTGCAGAAAACGTCGTAAGCAACGAAGCGCACGAGCTAGCTCATGGCAGCGTAGTCAAAGACTAAGGAGAAAAAATGACAATAGCATTTTTATTTATCCTGCTTTTTGCACTGATGCTAATAGGCGTGCCAGTGGCGGTTTCGCTAGGCACAAGTACTGTTTTAACGATGATATTTTTTACAGATATCGACATCGCTACGATCCCACAGCTCATATTTGATGGTATCAATAAATTTTCGCTAATGGCGATACCGATGTTTATCTTGGCTGGAAATTTACTAAGTAAAGGCGGCTCAGCAAGGCGTATCATCGACTTTGCAAAGTCTATGGTCGGACATTTGCCAGGTGGCTTGCCTATGAGTGCGATATTTGCCTGCATCATCTTCGCAGCGGTCTCTGGAAGCTCGCCTGCGACGGTTGTAGCCATTGGCTCAATTATGTTTGCAGCTATAAAAGAGGCTGGCTATCCAAAAGAGTACGCAGTGGGCGGCATAACAACGGCTGGCTCGCTTGGAATTTTGATCCCGCCTTCAGTTGTTATGATAGTTTATGGTGTAACTGCTGAGGTAAGTATCGGCAAGCTTTTTATGGCAGGCGTTGTACCCGGTCTTATGCTCGGCGCTTTTATGCTCGTTCAAACCTATGTTGGCGCAAAAAAGCTTGGCTTTAAAGCAACTAAAGCTGAACCATTTAAAGTAAGAGTGCAAAAATTTGCAAAAGCATTTTGGGCGCTTTTGATCGTCGTTGTGGTCATCGGCGGAATTTATGGAGGAATTTTCACTCCAACTGAAGCTGCTGCGGCAAGTGCGGTCTATGCGCTATTTATCTCACTTTTTATCTATAGAGATATAAAGATAAAAGATCTTTGGGACATCTGCCTAGACTCAGCCCTTACAACAGCTATGATATTTTTCATCATCGCAAACGCCGTTGTTTTTGCATATTTGCTAACTAGCGAACAGATCCCACAAGCGATCGCTTCGATGATACTTGACGCAAATATCGGTATGATAGGATTTTTGATATTTGTAAATATCTTACTCTTTATCATGGGTCAGTTCATGGAGCCTTCAAGCGTCATCATGATCATGGTTCCACTATTGCTTCCGATTTCAACGCAACTTGGCATAGATCCGATACATTTTGGCATTATCTTAGTTGTAAATATGGAGATAGGTATGGTTACTCCACCTGTTGGACTAAATTTATTTGTCGCAAGCGGTCTTACAAATATGAACTTAAAAGAGGTCATCATGGCATGCTTGCCTTGGACACTTACTTTATTCTTTGGCCTTATCTTGGTTACTTATATACCGCAAATTTCTCTTTGGTTACCAAACCTAATGTATGGACATTAAAATTTAGAGGCTCTTGCCTCTAAATTTATGCTTTTGAGTCGTAATCCGCACTCATAACGATATTTTTACCACTTCGTTTACCAGCATAAAGTAGATTATCGGCTTGTTTTATCATCTTTTCTAAGCTAAATTCTCCCGTACCATCATGAGCAACTACTCCAAAAGTCATAGTTGCATTGATCTTTATGTTTTCAAACTCAACTATATTTTTACTCAAAGTCTCTCTAACACGCTCTACGATACTTACAGCTGCATCTTTTTTTACACCCAAGACGACTGCTAAAAATTCTTCTCCACCAAATCTAGCTACTCTATCTTTATCTCTAAAAGTGCTTTTAAATATGCCTGATAAGCTTTTTAAAACAGCATCTCCTGCGCCGTGTCCATAGGTATCGTTTATCTTTTTAAAGTTATCAATATCGCACATAACGATAGCAAAGTCCCTATTTTTATAAAGATCGTTTTGACTTAAAATTTTCTGCATTGAAGTGCGATTTAAAAGTCCTGTTAATGGATCGTGATTTAAGATATTTTCAGCCACCTCTTTTTCCTCTAAGATGCTTAAAAATATAAATAAATTTGAGCTTTCCAAAAGGTACGAAACGATAACCGAAAATACGCAAACCATACTTAAGTTAAAAACAAAAAGTAGATCTTTAAAGCCGTCAAAATCTTTTACAGGCTGGCCATCTAAATATATATAGCAGACTATGGATAAAATTATTTGCGTTGCAACTATTATGTAGTTAAAAAATTTATAGGTAAATGACGTAAAAAATAGTATTAGTGACGATGCTAAAAACAATAACCCAAATCCATATCCCCATCCAAGTGTCAGCATACAAACTAATGCATGAAATAAAATTTCAAGCTGGACTATAAGCATTGTTATCTTGTTATTTTCAGGGCTATCGTAAATAAGCCTTAAAAGAAAAAGATAGGTTGCTACTGAAAATACATTCGTAACTGCTAGAATTTCTTCTTTCATAAATAAAAAAATGAAAAAATAACAGACGTGAGTTAATAATATTGAAAATATGATAATTTTTTGAGCCGTATAGAGTGAAATTCTACGCATCCGAGCCCTTTTTTAAAATTTCTAATTCGATACGGTCTTTGCCATTTAGCTTTCCTTCATAAAGCAGCTTATCTACTAAAGTTATGGCTTGCTCAAAATCCACCTCAACACCATTTGCACATATTAGCATGCCAAAGGTCATAGTAACTGGAGTTTTATCTGGAAGTTTTGCGTTGTTTATCTGTTTTTTAAGCCTTTTACTCACTTCGTGGATAAATTCTATCTTTGTATCGGGCAAGATTATCAAAAATTCTTCTCCGCCCCAGCGGCAAACATAGTCTTTACCTCTAAATGATTTCTTCAAAGCACTGGCTACATCTTTTAAGACCTCGTCGCCACAGTCATGCCCATATGTATCGTTTATTTTTTTAAAATTATCAATATCGCCTAGCATTATGACTAAATTTGTATTACCGCTTCTTTCCTTATTAGCAACTAGTTCAAATCCTAAAGTTTTTTCTATTGTTCTTCTGTTTAAAAGCTGCGTTAAAAAATCATGCTTTGAGTCCTTTTCAAGCTCTTCTGTCTCTTTTCTTATTTGCTGATATCCACTAGACGTGATAACATCTGCAAACATTGAAAGTCTTAAAACAATAAAAAAAGCAAAAACAATACTGCACACGACTATCGTCCCTCGTATAGCTGATGGGATCAGCGGCGTCTCATCTTTATGAATAAAATAAAGAAGTATAAGCAAGATTAATTCTAAAAATGCCATTATATAAGTAAGACTCTTTGAATCAAACGCTAGGAAGTAGTTTATAAAAATTACACCAACAAGTATTATCCAAATTCCAGTATTCCAACCCATAGTAGTAACAATAATAGTAACAAGCAATATAATATTTAGGTGAAATGCAAGAGATATTAATACTCTATATTTTATGTCAAATTTTATTCTAAGCAATATCCCAGCTGCTATAAATAATAAGCACATAAAAAGTAGCGGTGTAGCTATGATCATAAAAAGCAACAAAGATAGTGCATTCACAGCTATCATAACGTCTAATATCGTTTTATAGATATCATCGATCGCTTTATAACTACTTTGATCTACAAAATCGTGTGTCAAACAAAACTCCCTGTAAATTTATTCCATTAAATTTCATTAAGTATTTTTAATAAGAGTCGTAACTATCTTCATCCTCATCACTATCTTCGTAGTTGTAATCATTTTCATCGTAATTATAGTCATAACTACCGCTACTATCGTCCTCATCGTCATTAAATTCAGAGTAGTCTTCTTCTACTTCTTCATAATCAAATTCATCACTCATTGTTTTCTCCTTAAATTTTATCTTTGACACTTTCAATATACAAGCTTTGGCTTGGGAATGCGAAATTTAGACCATTTTGCTTTAAAATATCCATAATCTTTAGCATTACATCTTGCTTGACATCTAAAAACTCTCCCCAAACGATAGTCTTTGCAAAACAATAAACTAAGATATTTATTGAGCTATCTGCAAAATCATCAACCACGACAAATAAATTTGATTTATATCCAGCATAATCATCAACCGAAACTATACTTTGTCTATATTTTAGCCCTTTTTTCTTGGCTGTTATATCCTCGCTTTTAGCAATATCTGGATGATTTATCAACATAGTTTTTATGTCATCTACACATTTTTTGATCTCTTCTGTAGTTGGTCCATACTCGATGCCGATAACCATTCTGATACGTCTACCGACTTTTCTTCTGCTCCAGTTTCTAACAGGATCACTTGCCAGTTTTGAGTTTGGCACAAAGATTAAAGCGTTATCAAAACTTCTAATAGTCGTCTTTCTAAAGCCAACCTCAACGACAGTGCCCTCTATATCACCACAAACTATCCAGTCTCCTTGTGAAAATGAGTTATCAAAGAGCATCATAACAGATGCAAAGAAGTTTGCGATAATGTCTTTTGCAGCAAATGCAACAGCAAGACCGCCGATACCAAGTGAAGCTATGAGTGCTGATATATCAAAGCCAAGCTTTTGAAGAATTAGTAAAAGTGCGATTATTAATACAATTACATAGACTACTTTTAAAACTAAATTTACAACCTCTTTTCGTCTACTCTTTTGTGCGATTTTATCGATTATTACTATGCCATAACCATTTAGGATGGTTAAAACAAGCCATGAAAATGCGACTATATAGACGATTGAGAAGATATTTGCTAGAGTTAGTGGTACTGGCACTGGATAAAAGCCAACACCGATACAAATGTTTAGCGCATAAATGATAAGAAGTGCAGAGATAGGCTTTTTAACGATATCTACTATCTGATCCTTTGCCTCCTTTACGCCTTCGCCTGATGCAATAAGTGACATAAGCCAGTATGTGAGTTTGGCGAGAATTCTTGTAAGTGAGACAAAAAATAAAAATACTACGATTATAACTACGATCTTACCAACGTTAAATTTTGCCGAATTTATAGAAGTTAGCTTATTTATATATTCGACCGTATCGACTAAATTTAGCTCGGATAAGATCATGCTTGAGCTTAGAAGATCGGCATTGTTTTTAAGATAGATTAAAATTTCCTCATCAGTCTCTTTTTTTAAATCAAGCTCGGCAAATGCGTTATCGTAAGAGCTTGAAGTCTCATTTAGCGAATCTTTTAGCTCTTTTATGCTGACGTAAGAATTTGTTTGTAAATTTAAAAGTCCGTTATCTATAACCTCTTTTATAGAGTTTGCTTTAGCACCTTTTTTAAATATCTCTTCAAGATTAATTAAAGCCGATAAATAAGCATAATCTATCTTCATTTTCTCAAGCTCAATAGCACTTTGAACGTAAGCATCTTTATTTGATTGCTTCTCTAATCTAGCTACTTTTTTTTCTAAATTATTTTTTTGCAAAATAAATTTATCAATATCGTTTTGAGTTACTTCAATCTGCATAACATATAGTGGAATTTTTTCCAAAAGGTCATTTTTTTTCTTTTGAAGTCCAGCTAAATTTGAATTATCAGCTTTTGTTGAGTTCGTATCTTTTTGCTGTGCTTTTATGATTTGGATTTGATTGTTTAAAGTCAAAATTTGATTTGTTAGGCTTAGTATATTTTCTTCTTGAGTTTTATTATTTTCAGCACCAAAAAGCATTATAAATGAGAGCAAGACGATGGTTAAAATTTTACGCATTTTCACCCCTCTTATCTGCTAAAAGTTTGAATGTGCCCTCTTTTAAATCGTAGCTGAAAATTTCACCTGTTTCTATAATGTAGTGCCAGCCATAAATTTGAAGGTTTCCTCTTTCATACTCCTCTTTTACATTTGGATAAGTCATTATATTTTCGATCGAATTTATCACATTTAATCTCTCAGTTAGCCACGCCATCTTTGCTGGATCGTCGCTTGTAAATTTTAAAACTTCTCTCTTAATTGGTTCTATTAGCTTTATCCAATTTCTAACATTTGGTGTAGTTTTGAGCTTTTTTTCATCCATATAAAGCGCTGCACATCCACCACAATCAGAGTGCCCGCAAATAATGATATTTTTGATATTTAAAAGCTCTAATGCATATTCAATAGCAGAAGTCGTTGCCAAAAATTCCTCGCTCACTCTATAAGGCGGCACGATGTTTGCAATATTTCGTACCATAAAAAGCTCGCCCGGAAGGCAGTTTGTTATCAAATTCGGTACTACTCTTGAATCAACACAGGATATAAAAAGGGTATGTGGGTCTTGTCTATTTTGTAGACTTTTAAAGAGCTCTTCATGCTCTAAAAAGCCATCTTCCATAAATTTTACCGCACCTTCAAGTAGCGAGTCATCCATAGAAATTTATCTCCATTTTTTATATTTTTACGCGATTATAGCAACTTTTATTTAATCTAAAAAATACTTTAATATATAAATTTTTAACTAATATAATTTATTAAAATTCTTTTTATTCATTGTTTAATTATTTTAGGCTAAACTCATTCAAAAATTCATAAGGAGATAAAATGAGTCTGTATGATAGGAACTACGCAAAACAAAATCAAGAAGAACTTGCGTACTCTCAAAGCTCGCTAAGCACTTTTATAAAACAAACTTATCAACTTTTTGCAGCATCACTACTTTCAGCAACAGCTGGCGCTTATGTAGGTATTAGCATTGCTGGCGTTTTTGCGGCAAATAGATTTTTGTTTTGGGGGCTTGTTATAGTCGAGTTTGCACTACTTTTTGGCTTAATGGCAGCTAAACGTAAAGAGGGATTAAATTTAATACTTCTATTTGCATTTACTTTTATAAGTGGCCTTACGCTAACTCCGCTACTTTCAGCGATCCTTGCTATGCCAAGCGGTGCTGGTATTGTAGCTCAAGCATTTGGACTAACAACAGTTGCTTTTGGTGCATTAAGTGTCTTTGCAATGAATACAAAACGTGACTTTACAACAATGGGTAAAATGTTGTTCATAACCTTAATTGTTATCGTTGCAGCAGCTATTATCAATATTTTTGTTAAAAGTACAATGTTTCAACTTGTAATCGCAAGTATTTCATCGATCCTATTTAGTGCATATATACTTTTTGATACGCAAAATATTATCCGTGGAAACTATGAAACTCCAGTTGAAGGCGCAGTTGCTTTGTATCTTGATTTTATAAATCTATTTACATCATTACTACAAATTTTAGGAATTTTTAATAGAAATGACTAAAGATGAGCGCATCTACCGAGTAATAGATGCGAATCTAAATAGGCTAAAAGAAGGGCTTCGCGTTGTTGAAGATATAAAAAGATATGTCTTTGATGACGCTAAGCTCGCCTACAAAATAAAATCCCTCCGCCACAAAGCAAAGATCCCACAAAAAGAATTTTTAAAATTTAGAAATTCTCAAAATGATGTCTTAAAAACTAGCACAAAAAGCGAGCAAGCTAGAGAAAATTTAGACGAGATAATCACTGCAAATTTCAAGCGTGCTCAGGAGAGTGCTCGCGTGCTTGAAGAGTGCTTTAAGCTCGTAAATTTAGAACAAGCCGAGCTTTTTAAAGGCATAAGATACGAGCTTTATGAGCTTGAAAAAGAACTTTAACTAAAAATTTAAATCTTTTCTTGTATAATCGCAACCAATTATTTTTAAAAATTTAAAGGAAATTTCGTGAGTTTAATATTTTTGATCTTACAGTTTGCTCTAGCTGTCATCATAACTATCGCTGTTTTACTTCAAAAAAGCTCATCTATCGGACTTGGGGCATATAGCGGAAGTAACGAGAGTCTTTTTGGAGCAAAAGGACCAGCTGGATTTTTAGCTAAATTTACCTTTGTGGTAGGCGTTTTGTTTATCCTAAACACACTTGCACTTGGATATTTTTACAACAAAGATCTAAAACGCTCTATCGTTGATAGCGTCGATAGTAAATCTCTAGTCATACCAAAGTCAAACGACGTACCATCAGCTCCTAGTGCACCACAAACTCCAGCAAAATAACAATGATAAAAACACTTTTAGCGTCATTCTTGGCGCTAACATTTGCTTTAGCAGACGCTCACATCCTAGTTTATCACCGCTTTGATGATCCAAGACACACAAGCACTGATATTTCTATTAAAAATTTAAGAGAGCAGTTTGAATATTTCAAAAATAATGGCTATGAAGTCGTTAAACTCTCAAAGCTAGTCGATGCTGTAAATGCTGGCGAAAAAATACCTGATAACTGGATTGTCATCACTGTAGATGATGGTTATAAAAGCTTCTATGACAATGCCCTTAGCGTATTTAGAGAGTATAACTATCCATTTGCGCTAATGCTTTATGTGGAAGCCAGTGCAAATAAATATGGCGATTATTTGGATTTTGATCAGATTAAAGAACTTGAGGCTTATGGCGAGATTGGGTACCACTCGTACGCCCATCCAAGGATGACAAAACTTAGCGATGAGGCATTAAGAGAGGATTTTCAAAAAGGCGTAGAGACCTTTGAAAAACATATGGGCTATAAGCCAAAATTTTTTGCAGTACCTTATGGTGAGATCGATAGTCGAGTTGTAAAACTTGCAAAAGAATTTGGTTTTTTAGCGCTTTTAAATCAAAACTCAGGTGCGGTTTCAGATAAGAGTGATGTTTACGATCTTTATAGAACACCAGTAATGAACGGTACAAAAATATCACTAACGTTTAATAGCAAATTTTTAAATGCCCAGTGGATATTTCCAGAGGGCTATCCGCAAAATAATGCAATAGACAAACTTATTATAAAAACTGATACAAATGCTAGCGAAGGTAGTTTTTTTATGACTGGCTTTAATGGCTTTAAAAAGGTACCTATGACGAATGGTGTTTTTGAGTGTAAATTTAACCCACCTCTCGATAAACGCAAAGTTTTAATATCACTAAAAGTAGATCATCAACGAAGCACAAAACTTCTAATAAAGGACATCAATGCTAAATAAAATTTACGAAACACAAAAAGAAGGCTGCGAGAAAGCAATAGCTTCATTAAAACGCGACTTTACAACGCTTAGAACGGGCAAGGTAAACATTAATATTGTAGATCATGTAATGGTTGATTATTACGGCTCGCCGACTCCACTCAACCAAGTAGCCACTGTGCTTACAAGCGATGCTTCAACTATCGCTATCACGCCTTGGGAAAAGAGTATGATAAAAGCGATCTCTTCAGCTATCCAAGCAGCAAATATCGGCGTCAATCCAAATAGTGATGGCGAGAGTGTAAAGCTATTTTTTCCACCTATGACAGTTGAGCAACGCCAAGAAAATGCAAAACATGCAAAATCAATGGGAGAAAAAGCCAAAGTTAGTATAAGAAACGTAAGAAAAGACGCAAACGATGAAGTCAAAAAGCTTGAAAAAGACAAAGCTATAACTGAGGACGAGAGCAAAAAGGGACAAGATGAGGTTCAAAAGATAACTGACACCTACACTGCAAAAATCGATACTCTTGTAAAAGAGAAAGAGGCTGAGCTTTTAAAAATCTAAATTTTTTAGAAATTTCTCCTTATCTAGCTACTTTTATGTAGCTAGATATTCTCTCAAAATAATATTTCAGAAAAATATTTATCAGCAAGTAGTTTAATTTTTTGTCTATTGTGTTTTTACCTATTAAATACAAATAGATCCTAACTACATAAAACATAGCCACCACTTTGTCTTTAACCTATTTCCATGAATTTTTAATTTAAATTCTTATTTTGAATTTGTCTTAACTTTTTCACTCAATATTATTAATTTTATGTATATTTATACACGGGATTACTACCTATTATGTATTTTGAATGTGCTACTACAAATATTATTTTGAGAATTTAAGATAGCCAAAAATCAAATATAAAAACTCTTAAACTTTCCCTTATCTTACAATGTCTTACTTTAAATAAGAAATTTACTGATTTTTTTTAATTCTAGTAAATTTTGAGCTGAATATTTATGGAAATTTTCTTATAGGCATTATGAATAATAAATCTAGGTAATGCTTTATAAAATAAACAAGGAATTAGATAGGTGGCCGGGAGATAGGGATTCGAACCCCAGGAGGCTTTCACACCTCAACGGTTTTCAAGACCGCCGCTTTCGACCGCTCAGCCATCTCCCGAATTAAAGATTTGTGATTATAACCAACTTTGCTTAAAATTTACTATAATCTCTAAATTTTACTCTGTTTTTTCTTTAATATATGTAGCTCCATCATTTATCTTTTCTTTGGTCCATTCTTTAGCATTATGAGTATCTTCTTTTACGCCATGCCAAGTATTTGAACAACCAGCTACAAAAAATGCTATACAAGCTGCTAAAAATAAATTTCTCACTGTTATTCCTTTGAGTAGTTATTTTTGAAGTTTGGAGGCGACACCCGGATTCGAACCGGGGATCAAAGCTTTGCAGGCTCATGCCTTACCACTTGGCCATGTCGCCATATTGTGGTGCCCGAGACCGGACTTGAACCGGTACGGTAAAAACTACCGAGGGATTTTAAGTCCCTTGCGTCTACCATTCCGCCACTCGGGCTAAGTTAATGGAGCGGGAAACGAGATTCGAACTCGCGACCCCAACCTTGGCAAGGTTGTGCTCTACCCCTGAGCTATTCCCGCGTTAAAGTTTGCAATGTTATCCAAAAATTGCTTAAAATTTTATTTTACTAAAACGAATTTCAAAATATTGTAAGCCATAAAAAGATAGAATGTCAAAATCCACTTTGGGGTTATAGCTCAGCTGGGAGAGCGCTTGAATGGCATTCAAGAGGTCGGCGGTTCGATCCCGCTTAACTCCACCAATAGACGATTTCAGGGGTTTTCAAACCTTGTCAAAAAATGCTTTTCAAAGCCCAAATTTAGGGCTTTTACCACTTTTTAAGATCTCATCTCTTATCATTGCATTTCATCAAATATCACTCTTTTGAGTGTATATCTGAGTGTAAAAAAATATTTTTTCTAACTTTTTACACTCAAAAACAAGGGTTACGAAATGGCAAGCTTTGCGAACGATTTGGCACTAAAAAAATTTACACTCAAAAATAAAATTCGTGAGTGGATAAAAGATGACGGAGTGAAATTTTTATATGTGCTTGCATATAAAACCAAAAAAGAAACCACCAAAACATTTTATTTCAAATATCAAGAGAGCGACGAGAAGCGAACAACAAAACAGATCAGGCTAGGCAAATATCCAAGCATTACGCTAGCAGAAGCAAGAGCAAAAGCTTTGGAGCTTGAAAGGCTAAGAGATAAGGGCGAGGATTTACAGCTAGCCACAGCAAAGCAAAAGGCTATCACGTTTAAAGACGTAGCCGATGAGTGGATAGAAAAAGAGCAGAGCAAAAGCCTTGTATCTACTAATAAGCAAATAGGGCGTGTAAAAAATCATCTCATCTTTTATTTAGGCAGTAAAGAGATAACAGCTCTAAAGCGTAGAGATTATATGCAGGTAATCGAGCAGATACAAGCGCGAGAAACGAAAAAGGGGCTAACCCACGAAATATCAGAGCGAACATTTAGGCTACTCCGTAAAATCTTAGATTTGGCAGTAAATAAGGGCTACATCGAGCACAATCCAACACGAGATATTATTTTTAATGATACTTTCAAAACCTCATCAAATAACCACTACAAGGCAATAACCGAGCCAGGCAAGCTAAAAGAGCTATTAAGAGCAATGCAGGACTATCAAGGCTCGTTTTGCACGCAGCAAGCGTTAATATTTGGCGTGCATACCTTTTTACGTAGTGCAAACGTGAGAGAACTAAAATGGCAATACGTGGATTTTGAGAATAATTTAATCACGTTTCCAGCCGAGGCAATGAAATTGAGAGAAGTTTTTTATATGCCTATTAGTAAGCAAGTAAAGAAGCTTTTAAAAACAATGCTAGAGCATAAAAGGGGCGATTTTGTCTTTCCTAGTGGCATAAGTGCAACAAGACCGCTAAGCGATAGCACACTAAACCAAGCAATCAAGCGGTTAGGCTTTGGCGATGAAATGGTATTTCACGGCTTACGCACGACAGCAAGCACTCTACTAAATGAAAATATCAAAAATCACGGCTTTAGTAGCGACGTGATAGAGCTTTGCCTAGACCATAAAGAGCGAACGAGTGTAAAAGCTATTTACGACCGAAGCCAAAGGCTGGACGAGAGGGCTAAATTAATGCAGTGGTGGAGCGATTATTTAGATAGTTTAATAAATGAGTGAAAAATGGCTAGAGGTTACAGCGATAAAATACAAGAGAACAAAGAAATTACAGAGAAAATTAAAAAAGAACAAGCAGGAGAAGTTATTAATATTATTGGCAATTTTATGATAGATAAACAAAAAGACCTAACAACCGCAACTATTTTTTTAGATTTTTTAAAAAAAGTAGAAAAGGGCGAGGTTAAAAATATTTCGATAGATGATTTTGCAATATTTACTAAATTTAACTTTGTCGGCGATATATATCACGAAGTTATGGATAAAGCAATTAATAATTTTTGCACTTTTTTTCAAAGAATAACTACCTCAAAAGCCAAAAAACCTTTAGCAGTAAAAAGATATGAATTATTTTTAAATAGCATAGAGCAATTAAAAGAAGCATTTAGCATAAAAGATAACATTCCCTCTCACTTCACACCAACAGGCAGAGAAAATGAACCTTATGTGTATTCTGGTAATTTTATGCCAGACAAGAGCAACGTGATAACTGAGCTAAATAAAGCCTTTTACGATTTAGAACATAAAGGCAACGAGTATTTTCAATTTGCTAAAGAGCTTAAAAATGATTTTGAGGCTTTTTCCAACAACCAAAAAGCCAAAGATGAATTTAAAAAAGAGATGCTAAGGCTAATAGAAATTTATGAAATAGACGCTTATGATTTTTTTAATAAAGCAGCTTTTGCTAATGCAGTAGTAAAATTTTACTACCCAAAAGAAGCTGACTAAAAATATTTTTTCGCCATAATAAGCTCTAAATTGAGGGCTTTAATATCTTACAATCTCAACTAAATAATAAAAATTTACCACTTTTTTAACTACCGACTAAAAATATTTTTCGTTGTCTTATCCTTTTAAAACTCGCATAATTCTTACATCAAATCAACTTAAGCATATCAAGCTTGCAAGCATTCAGGCTTAACCATTTGAGAAAAATTACATATAAAAGGATTGAAAAATGTAAAACAAAGCATTACTAAATTCAAGAGAAACAGCGGAGTTTTTAGGCATAGGAGTATCGACGCTTTACAGATACAAGAAATCAAGCGACTTCCCAAAACCTATCATCTACACAAATCAAACCATACGCTTTAAACGTGATGACCTCGAAGCTTTTATGTATAAAAAGCAAGGCGGAGCGATACCAGAGCAAGGGGGCGAAAGATGAAGCCCCTAAAACCAAGATATGACAAGCTAAGCGAGGAGGATTTTTATTTAGGCTTTATGCTAATAGTAAAAGAGCGTAACCCTAGCCTACTTAAAGCCATAAAAGAGGGCGAAACTAGCAAACAAACGGATGAAGCCCTAGACATAGCCCTTAGCTTTTACGATACATCGCTACAGCTAGCAAGAGAGATTAATGAACTAGAGGACGAAATACGACGGCTAAATTTTAAGCCGTCGAGTAATGCACCTCAACGCAAGAAAGGTTAATAAGATGAAACTTCAAATTACAACAGCAGGCAAAGGCGGAGCGATAATCGCTATCGAGCCTCAAAAGATAAAAGAATTTACTAGCCATTTAAGAGCTTATGGCGTTTCGAGTGTGAAAGAAGCACCACAAGGGTTAATAAATATGGCTTACGACCTATTTTACATCAACAAAAACCTAAGAAAGCAAGTAAGAGAACTAACAGAACAAGGATACAACGATGAAAGCAATAGTAACGTTTAATAATTTAGATTTAGAAGTTTTGGAGTATAAAGATACGTGGAGCTTATCAGATAGACAAGTAGCCGAGGGCTTTGGAGTTACACAAGAAGCAGTAAGAAAACAAAGAACGCAAGGTGCGACCGAATACATCGAGGGCGTGCATTATTATTACAAAGATATGTATAACGATGGCAAAGGTGGCGTATATGATACACCCCCGGACAAATCGGGCGGGGTGTCTAATAGTCAAAAAATGGTGTTTTGGACTAAAAAGGGCGTGATAACTCTAGGCTTTAAGCTAACCGAAACACCTCAAACGATAGCTTTTAGGGACTGGGCGAGCGATTTTATCCTAAACAGCAATAACCGCCCTACTACTATTCAAGAGCTTTTAGATAATCCTCGCTCACTTGCAGAACTAGCCCTAAGATACGCCGACACACTAGAGGAAAATAACCGCCTCGAAGCTCAGGCGATAGAAAATAAGCCTTATATTGCATATGCTAAGACAATTGAAAGCAGTAAAGGCAGTATTAAAATAGGCGATTATGCGAAAATGCTTTGCAATAAAGAGCAAGGCATAAATACAGGACAAAACCGATTATTTGAATTGATGAGAGAGCTAAAGATTTTAAAAGAAAATAACGAGCCTTATCAAAAATATTCAAATATGGGCTATTTTGAATATAAACCACAACCATTTACAAAGCCAAACGGCGAGCGGTGTCTAAGCTTTAGACCCCTAATAACACCAAAAGGACAAGTAAGGCTAGCCGAAAAATTAATAAATGCGATAAAAAGTAAATAGTCAAGTCAAAAAAGGGTGGAGCAGACAGCCACCCTTTACAAGGTTACGAACGTGGATATTTTAGCAGAAGTTGAGAGCATTATCAACCCAGCCGAGAGCAAAATTTACATAGACACGATAAGGGCGACTTTTTACAAAAAAGCTATCACGCAAAAGACCCATAAAAAAATTGACCTTTTAAAGTCAATCGCTCGAAAATATGGCAAAAAATGGCTAAAGCTGGATAAGCAGACAGCAAAAGCCGTCAAGATAGAACGCCGTTATGAGTTTCGAGATTATGAGATAGTTAATATTTATATGCTTAGCGACTTGCCTATTTTCTATGCTACATTAAAAAACGCAGGCAATGAGCCACAAAAGGCGTTATTTGAAGTTTATGGACTTAGGCAGTATAACAAGACACCACCACCGCGAGAGCTAATAGCGGAGCTCCTAGGCGTGATAAATAACGTTTCATCTCTTGACCTTTGTTTTGATAAGGATAGCCCCTTTAACCTTGAAGCCTTTTGCGATGAGGTTATTAGCTTTGAGAATACCAAGTATCTAAAAAACAACGATGTATTAACCAGGGTGTATTTTTATGACAAGGCAAAAAAGAATAATTTAAACTTGCCTATCTACCGAGTCGAAGCCGTAGTAAGCATAAATCCCAAAAGTAAAGATAACCCCTTGCCTCTCAAGCAAAGGCTAAATTTACAACTCCCTTACGCCCTGGATGAGTTTAAATCCATACTGGATAAGAGCACTAAAGAGCAAGGCACAATCAAGCCCTACAAGTCAAAAGAGAATAAAAGAGAACTAAGAGCATAACCAGCCGAGATTTTGGCTCGTTACCTCAACGCACAGATATTTTTATGCGTTAGCCTAATTTTTGGCTTACGCAGCAAAGCCCCCTAAATGTGAGCTTTGTCCGTCCCCTTAAAATTAAGGACACGAGCCGACCCCTAAAAATAGGCTATCCGTCTAACTAGCTCTAACAATGAAACCCAAACAACCCTATTATCAAAGCCTGAGCCTTGCAAGTGAAACGTAAAAGCTGGCTATGTTTAACATAGGTAGCTTTAAAAGATGACCTAAGTTTAACTTACCTCATCGTTTCCCAAAAAAGAGAAACGATAGCAGCAAGGGGAGGGTAAAAAATACCTACCCCTTACAAAAGGGGAGCAGGTTATCCATAAAAAAAGGGAAAACCCTAGCAATAAAAATGGATTTCACCAAAAAATGAAAACGGCTTTTAACCTTAAGCCAAAATAGCCCTTTTTTTGCTTGCTTAAGGTTTGATAAAAAAGGTAGTTGCAGAGATTGCCACCGCTTGCCATATTTTTAGCGTTTTTCGTCTATCTTTTAAAATCAAAAATCAAAGCCAGCACCGAGGGGCTAGAGCTTAGCACGTAAGCCACGCACGAGCGAAAATCACAATTTAAGAAAAGCAACGTATAGTGTGCCCTTATAAAACTACCCTACAATGACCTTTTTGTTACAAAAAATCTCCCTTTATCCTTAAATGAAAAAATTAATTATCAAGGGGCTAAAAATATTTACATTAAGGTTAAAAATGAGAAATTTTTTTACAAAAAAAGTGAGATGGGTTAATTGCAAATTTACAGAAGCAAAGATTGATTTTATAGACTACAAAGACACTTCACTTTTAAAGTATTGCTTGTCAGAGAGATTTAAAATCATGCTTGGTATAATCTAAAAAACCAAAAAAGGATGAACTTCTTAAAATACACGCTTTGAAGCAAAGTGAAAATTGCAATTAAGAAAATTTGATAAGGATAAACTTGAAAATAGCGATAAATAGCACGAGTGGTTTTGTTGGCTCAAATTTGTGTGAGTTTTTAGCTTCAAAAGGGCATGAAATTTTAAAAATAAAGCGTGAGATTTATGCGGATATTTCAGCTTTGACTGAGATTTTGCAAGAGTGTGATGCTCTAATAAATTTAGCTGGTGCAAACATCTCGCAAAGATGGAGTCAAAGCTATAAAAATGAGCTTTTTAATAGCCGAATTGCAAGTACGAAAAACCTTGTTTTGGCACTTTCAAAGACTTCAAAAAAGCCCAAAATTTTCATCTCAACTTCGGCGGTTGGCATTTATGAGAGCGGTTTAATACACGATGAAAGTTCGCAGAATTTTAATAAAGGATTTTTGGGAAAATTGGCGGTGGCTTGGGAAAATGAAGCGTTAAAGGCCAGTGAGCTTGGCGTGAAAACGGCGATTTTTAGGCTTGGCGTAGTGCTTGGCAGAGGGGTTGATGGCAAAACGGGCGGTGCTTTGGCTAAGATGTTGCCGATTTTTAAGCTAGGTCTTGGCGGCGTTTTGGCAGGCGGAAAGCAGAGCTTTTCGTGGGTGCATCTGGACGATTTGCTAAAAGCTTATGAGCTTGTGCTAAATCATGAAATTTCAGGCATTTTTAACCTTGTTTCGCCAGAATTTGCTACCAATGAAAGCTTCACAAAGGCCCTTGCAAACACACTTAAACGCCCAGCCATTTTTAATGTCCCAAGCTTTGTTTTGCAGCTAAAATTTGGCGAAGGCTCGGCGATATTGCTTGAAGGTGCAGATGTGCGACCTGTAAATTTACTAAAACAGGGCTTTGAGTTTAAATTTGGTGATTTAAACGCTGCTTTGAGTGAAATTTTAAGCTGAGATTTTTTAAAGGCTCAACAAAACTTAAGCAGATTTTCTCTTATCAATTTTAGTAGTTTCTGATATAAGTTTTCCTGTGTAGTTTTAGTATCATATTTAAATTCACATTCTTTTAAATGTAATAAGAAAATCTCTTTCCTTATCCCTTTAAATAGCGTAATTTTGAGCTGGGTGAATTAAATTCATACAGCTTTTTTAAAAGGGCGTATCTAGTTAGATCAAAAACGCCCCTAAATGTTAAAAAATATCGTATTTTACGTAGTTAGAGCCAAGATCAAAGTTGAGCTGGGTAAGTTAGATTTAGGTAGCTTTTAAAGGATGTCATCACAGCTGACACCCTAGGGTGCATATATGTCACTCTATCGGTAACACGTGTGTAACACTTGTAACGTATGTAACGTTACAAGTG